>NZ_JAJJMM010000001.1:6300000-6485860 GCF_020905295.1 Flavobacterium piscisymbiosum
CTTTTAGTTCAAAGTATTTAATAAAACATCTAATGAACATAGCAATTGCACAGATAAAACCTTTAAAAGGAGATATTTCAGCCAATATAGAAAAACACATCAAATTTATTGAACTTGCAGTTTCATTAAATGCAAATGCTGTCTTTTTCCCTGAACTTTCGTTAACAGCTTATGAGCCAGAGTTGGCTAAAGCTCTCGCAACTCATAAAGATGACCATAGATTTGATGTTTTTCAGGAAATCAGTGATTTAAAAAACATTACGATTGGAGTTGGATCTCCACTAAAAACTGAAAGCGGAATACAAATTAGTATGATTATTTTTCAACCCAATAAAGAAAGCATTTCTTATTCTAAACAGCTACTTCACGAAGACGAATTGCCGTATTTTGAAAATGGAAAAGGCCAGGAAATAATCGAAATTGATAATCAAAAAATTATTCCGGCTATATGTTATGAAAGCCTGCAAACGGAACATGCACAAAAAGCAAGTGAACTTGGAGGTGAAATTTATCTCGCCAGTGTTGCAAAATCTCAAAACGGAATAGAAAAAGCGTTTGTGCATTATCCTAACATTGCTAAAAAATACACTATGCCGGTTCTAATGGCTAATTGTATTGGGGAATGCGATAATTTTGTGAGTGTTGGCTACAGTGCTGTCTGGACAAAAGAAGGAAAATTAGCCGACCAGCTTGACAACAAAAACGAAGGTATAATCATTTTTAATACTGAGACTGAAAAAGTTGTAAAACAGATTATCTAGAAATTGATTTTATATCTTTGATAATCATTAAGACCGAAAGTTTAATTTTTTAAAATAAAACAAATAAACCATAGCAGTTATGTCAGAAAGCAAAAGAGTTTCGAATTTATATCAGTCCATTTATAATGGAAATCCGTGGCTGGAGGTTACTTTGGCAAATACTTTAGAAAATGTAACGGCTGAGCAGGCTTACAGAAAAATCAATCCAAATTTAAACACGATTTGGGAAATTGTCAATCATCTGATACAATGGAGAAGAAACATATTAAGGCGTGTTCAGGGAGAAATAATTACAACTCCTGATCATAATTATTTTGTGCCAATTCTGGATTCTTCTGAAGCTTCGTGGGAACAATCACTGCAAAGTCTGGCAAAATCTCAGGAAATGTGGAACGCTTGTTTGAACGACTTTAATGATGCTGATTTCGAAAAAATAGACCAAAATAATAATCATAATTTTTATGAAGATATTCATGGTATTATTCAGCACGATGTTTATCATTTAGGACAAATTGTGATTTTGAAGAAGTTGCTTTAAAATCATTTTCAATATTAAAAACAAATATAAAGTCGAAATGATTGATGATAAATTAGACTATCGCTTATTAAAAGTTAAGGATGGCAAACCTTTTTTTGCCATAATAAATATTGAAGTTACCTTAAGTGATAGTAAAAATGAAATCATAGAAGAATACATCGGTGAAGGTTGGACAAGACAAGGAAACATTGAAAGCATTCCTGCAAAAGGTTACGAGAGCTGGAAAAAAGCAGTAATAAAAGGATTAGAATTTGTTTTTTCAAAAACTAACCAAAAATGGACTGTGAAAGTAAAAAAGGTTGAAGGTAGAATTGCGATTGACACAAATCCAACTATTGTGGGATATGCTACCATTTTAGCTTTTTGCAAACAAACTGATTTTGAATTGGATTATGAATTAAATAATCAAATTGAAAAATTTGCATTCGATAGTTGGCAAAATAAAAATTACGAGAAAATTCCAAATTTTATAAATTTAGAATATGAAGTTTAAAAATCTTTTGATTTTATAATTAATATTTTACAATCGTAAACTGCGGTGAATATTAAAAAATTACAAGAAACCACTTATGAAAACAGAAAAAGAAAAAATGATTGAGGGAGAATATTATGTTGCAGGAGACCCTGTTTTAGTAAAAGATCGCCGAAAAGCCAAAAATTTATTACACCGATTAAACGTAACCGAATATCGCCTAACAAAAAAAGCCAAACTAATTTTAGAAGAATTAATTCCTAATGCGGGAAAGAGTTTTTATATCGAGCCTCCTTTTCATTGCGATTATGGTTACAATATTTTTTGTGGCGATAACGTTTATTTCAATGTAAATTGTGTTGTTTTGGATTGTGCTCCTGTAAATATTGGTTCGAATGTGTTTTTTGCACCAAATGTTCAAATTTACACTGCCACTCACCCACTTGACGCCGAATTAAGAAAAACACTCGAAAATGCATTGCCAATTTCTATTGGTGATGATTGCTGGATTGGCGGAAATTCTGTTATTTGTCCAGGTGTAACTATTGGCAAAGGATGTGTTATTGGCGCAGGATCTGTGGTAACAAAAGATATTCCGGACAACTCACTGGCTGTTGGAAATCCGGCAAAAGTAATTCGAAAATTAAATCAAGAACCAGAATCTAAATAAATGCTTACCTTAAATAAAGTTCATCATATCGCCATTTTATGTTCTGATTATCAAAAATCGAAAACTTTTTATACCGAAGTTTTGGGATTAACGATTATTAGAGAAATTTATCGCGAAGAACGCCAATCGTATAAACTTGATTTGGCTTTAAACGGAAGTTATATCGTTGAATTGTTTTCGTTTCCAAATCCACCGCAACGTCCTTCACGACCGGAAGCAGTTGGATTGCGTCATTTAGCATTCGAAGTAATTAATCTCGAAGAAACAATTGCTTTTTTAGATACCAAAAATATCGAATCAGAACCCATACGAATTGATGAAACGACAGAAAAGCGATTTACTTTTATCGCAGATCCTGATTTGTTGCCTATTGAGTTTTATGAGAGATAAGTTTTTTTTTGCCGCTAAGGCACGAAGACGCCAAGTTTTTCATATTTTTATTCAACGTTATTTTGAATAGCTTCCAGCTTTAGCTGGATGTGTAAATAAACAAAAGCAAAAAGGCTTTAGCCGAACAAATAAAATTTGGCTAAAGCCTTTTCTATATAAAATAATGTATCTCCAGCTAAAGCTGGAGGCTATTCAAATTGTTGTGGAATCTCGCGCAAAGTCGCAGAGTCGCAAAGAAAATTAACTTAAAAAGTTTAGCGACTCTTCGACTTTGCGCGAGATTTATTTACCTATTTTCACTTATCAATGATTAAAAAAAATCTTAGAGTCTTTGTGCCTTTGTGGCCAATCCGGTAAGCGAAAGAAAATTCTTAAAATGAGAACTTTAACACAATATAATGAATGATTTGTATTAAAAAACGAATTTGATTAGCTAATTTTGTAATCCGCATAACAATATTGCGATTTTATAAATCCACATCTGATGAACAAAACGGCGAAAATCAAAAAAAATCATCAATTTATTGTCCTTCAAAAATTAGTTATTGTTTCTGTTTTAATTGGCTTTCTTTCGGCCTTTTTAGGAATATCTCTCAAAAAAATTACGGAGTATTACGAAGAAATATTTTTTCATCAAGTATCTGTAAACCCTCTATTTTATATTCTTTTCCCCGTTTTCGGACTATCTGTAATTTATTTTCTAAGACAATATTTATTCAAGAAAAAAGAAAACAAAGGCATCAAAGAAGTTTTTGAAAGTACCAAATCAACTTCAAAAAATTTACCTTCATACAAAATACCCTCTCACTTTATCAACGGATTATTAACCGTTGCTTTTGGAGGTTCAACCGGAATCGAAGTTTCGACTGTTGTTGCCACCGCTACAATAGGATCTGTTGCCCAACAAAAAGAAAACGTATTTCGCAAATACAAAACTGAATTAATTTGTGCCGGAGTTGCAGCTGGTGTTACCGCATTATTCAGTAGCCCAATTGCAGGAATTTTGTTTGCTCTCGAAGTAATTTCCAGAAAAGTGACCCGAGCATTTGTTATTTCGAATATCATTGCAGTTTCAGTTGCTTTTGGATTACTTACTATATTAAAAGAAGAACCTTTATTTGCCGTTTCTATTACAACCTGGCATCTCAAAGCGATTCCGTATTTTATCCTTTTAGGCATTTTAGCCGGAATCAATTCGGTTTATTTAACCCGTTGTGTTTTATTTTTCAAATCTCAATTTGGGAGAATCGATACACATTATTATAAAATCTTAATTGGTTCTGTAGTTTTAAGTGTTTCGTTATTTGTCTTCCCTCAATTATATGGTGAAGGTTATCATGCCATAAAAGGAATATTTGGGAATTCCGCAGAAATTCCGTTAACGCTTACTTTGGCTTTTACCTTTGTTGGAGTCTTGCTTTTAAAACCAATTGTAACCTCTATAACACTAGCTTCGGGCGGAGACGGAGGAGTTTTTGCTCCAAGTCTTTTTATTGGTGCTTTTTTAGGATTGTTATTGGCTTCTGTTCTAAATACATTTTTTCATGTGCACGTACTTCCGGTTAACTTTATGATTATCGGGATGGCAGCTGTTTTAAGTGCCAGTATTCATGCACCTTTTACAGCCATATTTTTAGTATGCGGATTAACAAATGACTACACTTTGTTTTTACCCATTTTGGTCGTTTGTTTAATATCAAAATATACCGCAAAAATGATTTATCCCTTTACCGTATACAGTTATGCCCCAAGCCTGACTAAATAAGTTAATTATTAATCTTAACTCTTTTCAAGCAAAATACCACATTTATGCCCACTCCAAAAATTAAAAGAAGCTACCGCAAAACACGATATATTCTTTACAAAGAAACTTTAATTGACACTAAAGAACATTTTTGGTCATTTATAGGTTCATTTATTGGGATTGGAATTCTGGCTTATGTACAGTCAATTCACTTTTCAGGAAATGATGCCGTTTATTTAATTGGTTCCTTTGGAGCTTCGAGTGTATTGGTTTACGGAATTATTCAAAGTCCGTTTTCACAACCCCGAAATTTAGTTGGCGGACACGTTATATCTGCTTTTATAGGTGTTACAGTTCATAAACTGGCACCGGATATTATCTGGATTGCTGCGCCATTGGCAGTTTCGCTTGCTATAATCTCCATGCAAATTACAAAAACACTTCACCCTCCCGGAGGCGCAACTGCTTTAATCGCTGTTATTGGTACAGAAAAAGTAAAAGCTCTGGGTTATATGTATGTGATTTCACCTGTTTTGGTTGGAACTTTAATTTTACTTTTAACTGCCTTGATTTTTAATAATATGACTTCAGGCAGAAGTTATCCTAGTCATAGCTCTTATCACAAGCGTTATCATAAAATTAGAAAACGATTGGTCGGGAGATAAAATTTTACATCAAATACAGTTGTCACCCTGAGCGGATTCGAAGGGCGCTGCAATTGGAACGTGGGCTTCGACTCCGCTCAGCCTGACAATCGGAATGTGCTCAACCTGACAACTAAAAAATCTTTTCAACAAATCTCAATTCCTAATTCATAAATCCTTTTTTATATTTTACCTTTGACCTCTCAATAAAAACAAAGATTATGGTTTATAAATTTAGAGTAATTCTAGACGCCGAAGAAGATATTTTTAGAGACATTGCAATTCTTGAAGACGATACGCTTGAAGATTTACACAACGCAATCTTCAACGCTTTTGGTTTTGACGGAATGGAAGTAGCTTCGTTTTATACCTGCGATGAAACTTGGAATCAGGAAGATGAAATTGCACTTTTTGATACTGGCGATGTTCCCGGAGAACAAAGAACCATGAGCGATTATAAATTATCTGATCTCTTAGATGAGCAAAATACTAAAATTATCTATGTATATGATTTCATCAATATGTGGACTTTCTTAGTTGAATTAGCCGCTATCGAAGATCAAATTGCAGGAGTTCCTTACCCGGAAACGCTATTCTCTCACGGAGAAATGCCTGACGAAGCCACAGAAAAAAGCTTTGAAGCCGATATGCACGACGATATCTACGGAGAATTTGAAGATGATCTTGACGAAGACGATCTTGACATGTTCGAAGGCGACGACAGCTTTGAAGATTTTGGATTTGAGGAGAATTGGAATTGATCTAAGTTTCTGAGATACTAAGGTTCTAAGATTCTAAGTTTTAATGTCGAAAGAATTTTCTTATTTTTAAAAAATAATTTAAAAATAAAATAATGAGTCATTTTAGAAAAATCTTAGTTTGGCAGAAATCAATTTCATTAGTCACCAAAATTTACAAAGCAACAAGCACTTTTCCAAGAGAAGAGATGTTTAGATTAACTTCTCAAATACGCCGAAGTTCAGTTTCTATTCCTAGCAATATTGCCGAAGGATCTGGCAGAGAAAGTACTAAAGATTTTTTGCGGTTTTTATATATTTCTATGGGTTCTATATTTGAAATGCAGACTCAGCTAGAAATTGCAAAAAATATCATTTATATAAAAGAAGAAGAATTTAACAATTTATACGAGGATAGTCGAGAGATCGAAAGAATGTTAGTGTCATTTATTAAAAAATTAAAAGACACTATTTAGAAAACTTAGAATCTTAGAGACTTAGAATCTCAGTAACTCAAAATATGATCAACCTTTTCAACACCCACATCGAGACGCTTGCGATACACCGCGTAGGAAACAAAAGCAGAAACGAAGCGATTTTTTTATCGGAACAGCCTTTTAATTTGAATGATGAAATTGTGCCTTTAATAAAAGAGTACTTTTTTAAGCCTTTTAGAGAAAAAGAAGAAAACTATTATCAGTTTGCGCACGAAGTCGATTTGGATTACAACGACATGTTTAAATATGCTACGGAGATTTTCGATAATCCGAATAATTTGCAGGAGATTTCTAAAAGAATCACTACGCATTTATTTGAGCAATCGAATCACCCGCACATTAAAAACGGAGAGGTTTACGTAACGTATTTAACCAATTTAAGTATCGACAACAATGTTGTTGATGCAATCGGAATTTTTAAAAGTGAGTTACAAGCTGACTTTTTACAGTTTGAAGAAAAAAACAGTAACCTGGAGATGATCTTGCAACAAGGGATCAACCTAAGCAAATTAGATAAAGGTTGTTTGATTTTTAATTATAAAAAAGAAGAAGGATACAAAATTCTAACCGTTGATAGTAACCGTTATGACGCGCGTTATTGGTTAGAGCACTTTTTATCTGTTGATGCTTTTGAAGATGAAAACTTCATCACTAAAAAATACCTGAAATTCTGTCAAAACTTCGCAAAAGATGTTGTTTTGCCAGCAGAAGACAAAAAAGAAGAAGTAATGTTTATGAACAGATCTGTGAATTATTTCGCTAAAAACGATCAGTTCGAAGAGCAAAACTTTTTGAATGAAGTATTAGACAATCCTGACTTGATTCCTGAATTCAAAAATTATAAAGTTGATAAAGGAGAAAAATACAGCATCGAAGATGTAACCTCATTCCCAATTGCAAACGCAGCAGTTTCTGATGCCAGAAAATCGATTAAAAATGTTATTAACCTGGATACTCATATTCAGATTAAAATGGATTTTATCAACCCTGAAAGCGCAGAAAAATTTGTTGAAAAAGGCTGGGATGAAGAAAAACAAATGTATTACTACTTAGTTTATTTCAATAAAGAAGAAAAAAGCTAAGAGTTATTCATTTTCTATTACTTACTTAAAACAAAAAACGGCAACTACAATAGTAATTGCCGTTTTTTTATAGCTCAATTTTTAATTTTACTTCTTCACTTGATTTCTATTTTTATATATTCGTCATGTTAATTCTAACATTAACTAATTTAAAGATATTTAAAAATCAGTCTGCTCCAATATGAAGATATTTTTTGGCTACCGTCATTTTAAAATCAAGGACATACATCCAACCGAATTAGGCCTAATTGATGACCATGATTATCACATAGAAATACGTCAAAAATATTTTCACATTTATTTGATTCCATTTTTTGGTTTAGGAAAAACATGGGCAATAAGAAGGAATGGAGAATTATATGAATTACCCCAAGAATATATTCAGGAAATAAAAAGAAGAAAAATAAAAGTTAGAAGTCCATGGTATACTTATACATTACCAATTTTAGCTGTAGTTGTTCTTTTAGTATTTATATCGGTCGAAAGGATAAAAGATTATCAATTTAATGAACAGCAACGTATTCATTTTGTCGAAAATATTCCAAAACTAGATGCTAAAATTGAAAACGCCAGAATTAATGAATTTTACGTTATAAACGAAGTTGATGAGATTAGGGCAGGTTTCCAAATGATTTTAAAGGTTGAAAAAGTATACGTTGACAAAATTTTATTTACAGTTATTCCAGAATTTTTGCTTGACTCATCAGGATTACAATTAGAGGATTATTACCTCCACAATAAAACGCATTTAGACACTATCAGTATTCTTAAATCTGATCTGAAAAAATCTTTTGAAAGAGATTATGATCAGTCAAAAACCTACACTTTTAAAGGAAAAAATCTTTTAAAATCAGGTAAATTATATTCTCTCTCCAAAATTGATGAAGGATTTCAACCAAATCTGAAATCATCGATTTTATTTAAAGATTATACCGAAATTCAAATTCAAGTAGAAAATACTGGCAGTGAGTTTACTATCTTATCTATAAAAAATACGGAACATAATGTTCCGTGGGATATCAAACTTCCGTTAAAAATAGAATCCGGAAATAAAAATAAACCTTCTGTTTTTATTTTGGGTAGTAAAAAACAGAAGGATTTTAGTTTTTATGACCATGATTTTTATAAGGCAGACATTGAGGTTGTTGATTTGTTTGGCATTAAGCATCTCTACAAAATATCTGGAGATGGTGAATACTGCTCTTTTACTCAAACTGAAGTAAAAAAAAGATACCTCAATTACATTATATCTTTTTAATAGATCTTTTTCATCCTAAAACACAGAAAATAAAGCTTTAACAATATCATCATAAACTTGTTTGTCTCTTTCGCCCGTTCTGGCCAAAACCCGAATTCCGGAATAGGTATTAAAAATAAATCGTGCTAAAACTCTGGCACTATTTGTTTTAGAAATCTGCCCTAAATCCTGCCCTTTCTGGACTGCTTTTGTAAAAACTTCCTCCATTACCTTGCTGTTGTTTTTTACAATTTTGGCAATCTCTTCGTCGTGCATGGCCAATTCTACAGAAGAATTAACCATAAAACAGCCTTTTGTAATCCGGTCTTCGAGACTTTCTACAACAGCCAGTTTAAAAATTACTTCAAAAGTATCTTTTATGTTTGTAGCGGTTTCCAGAATTTCCTTAATCTTTAGATAATTATCTTCATGATACTTTGTTAAGGCTTTGGCAAACAATTTCTGTTTGTCTCCAAAGGTATCATACAAACTAGAACGGCTTAAACCCAGATGTGTTACTAAATCCTGAGCCGATGTTCCGTTATAACCTTTGTGCCAAAAAATTTCGATGGCTTTGTCTAAAGCCTGGTCTTCATTAAATTCTTTCGTTCTAGCCATAATTTCAATATTAAATTACATTACAAAGGTATAAAAAAACGGAACAATCGTTCCTGAATTTCTGTAAAAAAAAATTATACCACAGCGTTTACAGTAAGTCCGCCATCAACGACAATTTCCGTTCCTGTAATAAATGATGCATCATCTGAAGCCATAAAACTTACTGTTTTTGCAATTTCTGAAGATTGTCCAAAACGTTTCAACAAGATTTTTTCTGCCAAAACAGCTCCAAAACCTTCTACTTCTGCTTTTTCTAAACCTAATTTTCCATACAATGGAGTTTCAACAGGACCAGGAGAAACGGCGTTTACTCTGATTTTTCTCGGCGCTAATTCTGTAGCAAATACTTTATTTAAAGATAAAACAGCTGCTTTACTTGCTGCATAAACACTTGAATTTGGCATACCAACATGAGCATTTATAGAAGTATTAAAAATAATAGATCCGCCATTATTCAGGATTGGCAATACTTTTTGAACAGTAAAATAAACTCCTTTTACATTTACGTTCATAATGCTGTCATAATGTGATTCTGAAGCTGATTCTACCGGAGCAAAAGAAGCCGTTCCAGCATTTAAAAATAAGATATCAACTTTCCCAAATTGCTCTTTTACTTGTTCTACTAAATTATCAATTGATTTTAGATCGGATTGATCAGCAACAATTCCAGTTACATCTAATTCTTTTTCGGCCTGAGCCAAAGCTTCTTTGTTTCTTCCGGTTACAATTACTTTTGCACCTTGTGCTTTAAACTCTGCTGCAGCTGCATATCCAATTCCGCTGTTTCCACCAGTTACGATCGCTACTTTGTTTTCTAAATTTTTCATTTTTATTATTTTTTAAATTATTGATTATTCAATTATTACGGTACAAAGATATAATAACGGAATGATCGTTCCGTTATTATTAAAGTTAATATTTAGTTAAAATAATAAACAGCACTGAAAACACTGATTTCCAGCAACTAAAACCTATAGAACTATAGACGAAAGAAATAATAAAATGTCGTAGATTCTTAATATTTGCTTAATTTTGTAGTCAAAAAACAAACTTAACATGGATATTCATTTATATAAAGAAAGTCCCTTTAAAACCATAATTTCATTTCATAAACTAATTGAATCTCTTGAAGAAATTGCTTTATCAAATGTAGATTACAGAGCAAACTACGCCAAAGCCTTATTGCAACAAATAGAACCAATTCCTGAATTTAGGACTGGTATTCAGGATTTTTCTATTATTAAAAACAATGAAGCTTTAATCAAAAATTTATTAGCCGACTTGTTTCCGACTGCTTTAACGAATAATGAAATAAAAGCCGTTACAATTCCTTTTCAAAATATATCATTTAATTATACAGATCGTTTCAAGAAGATTCTTCGCAATGCCGGAGATGAATTTTATATGGAAATTCGTGATTTCGACGATCATCAATTTTACATCAACAACTGTTGTCTTATTTTAGGAGTGTATTACAAACAGAAAATAGATTTTAACAAACCTTTTTTCTACGATATTCCGGATGAAGAAGGTGTCGAGAAACATTATCGTATTCTGTACAATGCCGATTTTATGGAGATTATTCCAAGTGAGAATTCTATAGATCTTACTCAGGATGATATTGATTTATTAATGGATAATTATAATGATATTGAACTTTGGAAATCAAAATTCCCTCCCGGAAGCTGGACTTTAAAAGGTTTTGGAATTGTTTCTTTATTTGATGCCACTACAGAAAGTGCCATTTCGAATCTAAAAAGCAATTTACTAAAGCCTGATGCAAAAACAGTGGCAACAGACGAAATTGTAACCAATATTTTTAAATCAATCTTTAAAATTCCTGATTTAAAAGTAGGTTTTATTATCTACAATCCTGAGGAAGAAAAATTCATAAGACCAATTAAATTTGACAATCAACTGCAAAGTTTTTTACTTTCTAAAGATCAGGAAGTCGATTGCAAAAATGCTTTTTTTGGTTGTTCGTTTGAGAATTTGTTAGACAATAAAGAACCATTTGTAATTTCGAATGTAAAGAAATTCATTGAGGAATCATCTAATAAAAGACTTGGTGAACATTTATTAAAACAAGGAATTCAGAGTTGCGTTTTTGCCCCTGTTATAAAAGACGATCATTTGTTAGGGATTGTTGAGTTGGTTTCTAAAAACATCAGAGACTTAAATAGCGTAAACGCAACAAAACTTGAATTGGTCCTTCCCTATTTAACGGATACTATCGATCGCTATAATACAGATATGCAGCATCAGATTGCATCCATTATTCAGCGCGAATACACTACAATTCATCCAAGTGTATACTGGAAATTCAAGAAAGAGTCACAGAATTATTTCCAAAATACCAATCATACCAAAGATTATATTTTTAAAGAAATAGTTTTTAAAAATGTATATCCTTTATACGGCCAGATCGATATTAAAGGTTCTTCTGAACATAGAAATGAAACGGTAAAAAGAGATCTTAAAAATCAATTAACCGCTATTTTAAATATTTTCGAATCTCAGGCTCCTAATACGAATTTAGTCTTGCTGGAACAAAGAAAATTCGAACTGGAATCGTTTCGTGATGAATTAGATGCTCCTTTAAAAGCAGACACAGAGCAGTATATTCAAAGATATATTGAGGAAGAAATTCATCCTCTACTGAAGAACACAACAGAAACTCAAAAAAGTGAGAAACTGGAACGTTTATATTTTGAAAGTCTTGACGAAAAAAGTGGATTATTTTATCAGGAAAGAAAGAAATTTGATAATGCAATGTCTATTATCAACAAAAGATTAGCCTCTGTACTGGACAGAAAACAAATTGAAGCACAAGAAATATATCCGCATTATTACGAGCGTTTTAAAACTGATGGTGTCGAGCATAATCTTTACATAGGAGCATCGATTGCACCAACAAAACCTTTTGATATTATGTATTTGCATAATTTACGTTTGTGGCAATTACAAACCTTATGCGAAATGGAATTGAAACATCATCAGCTAAAAGAATCTTTGCCTTATGAACTCGATGTAACTTCGCTAATTTTAGTATTTAGTGCACCGCTTTCTATTCGTTTTAGAATGGACGAAAAACGTTTTGATGTTGACGGAACGTACAATGCAAGATATGAGGTGGTAAAAAAACGTATTGATAAATCGAACATCAAAGGCACAAAAGAACGCATTACAGAGAAAGAAAAAATTACAATTGTATATTCTCAAAACAGCGAAGAAGCTGAATATTTAAAATACATTAAATATTTACAACACAAGAAAATACTGGAACCTTCAATTGAACAATTTGAAGTTGAGGACCTTCAGGGGGTTTCTGGTTTAAGAGCGATTCGCGTAAAAGTGATTAATAACAATACAAATCCGGTAAAACAAAAAATTACTTATCAGGACTTATTAGATGAGCTCAACTAAAACAGTTGAGCTCGTTTATGCTTATTGAATGGTTTTAAACGCAATAACAAATGCAATTACAGTTATTATAAGTCCTGCCATAAAAAGATTGTAGGCAATTCGCAGTAAAGTGTATTTACGTTGTAAAACCAATCCCAAATAATACAAATCCTTGATCATTGTCGAGTACAAATAATCACGATCTTTCATCATTTCGTTCATTGCCCAGTCATATTCTTCCAAAGGCATTTTGTAGAAATTTCCAAAAAACAATAAATTAATCTTTTTTGCCTCGATATCTTCTCTGGTAAAAACTCCTGTTGTTACTTTTGGTCGTGTCGAAAGAATCGCAAAAATAATCGTCGTAACACTAGAGATCAGCATTATAAAAGTCGGAATCACCAAATGGGCATTCTTAGGGCTGTCTAATTTTGGAATAATAGACGAAAGTGCTATCGAAATAATAATCGCATTTACAGATAGTAAGATATTGGCTTTACTATCGGCAATTCCGCTTAAGCGTGTATGGTTTCCCAAAGTAACGCGAAATAAAGTATCGACACCACGATCCGGCTTTTCGATTTTTTCTTTCTTTTTTAGTTCATCTTCCATTTTATCTGCTTCTTTCTTTTGTTGCTTTTCGATTTTTTTCTGAACAAGAAGCAAGTTTTTCTCTTTTAGAGGCTGCCACTTTCTAAGTGCATAATCGGTATAAAAGCGATGTTTATTCATTAAAAAATTCAAATTTTCTTTTGCCCATTCGGCATTAGAAAAATCCAAATTCCATGTGTTTTTTAATTCAATACGCAATAATTCGCAAGTAGTAGTATATTCAGTTCCCATAAGATGGGCAAAATCGGCATCTTTAATTATTTTCTCTAAATGTGTTTTGGGTATGTGCTCTTTTACCGTAGCCATGATCAAATTTGAAACAGTTGAAATAAATTCATCTGATTGTTCTTTTTCTTTCAAAAAAGCTGTAGCAATTTTCACACTTTCCTGTTCATGGTTTTCATAACCTTCGATGTAACCAGTATCATGAAACCAGGCAGCAACCAAAAGCATGTCTTTTTCATTTCCTTTAACATCTTCCTTTTTACAAAGCTCTTTTACCGCATTTACTACCGTTAAAGTATGGTTAAAATTATGATAAGAATATAAATTAGAAAGTTTATCTTTGAGTAAATTACTGACGAAATCTTCGGATTGTTCTACTAGATTCATGGAGATTTTATTTTATACCACTAAATTATGAAATTGTTTTTGGATAATCATTTTATTACTAAAATTAAAAACCGGTCTTTGGCAATAGTTGTCTTGTTACTGGTTTATTCCTGTGCGACACATAAAGCGCAATACGGGAAAGATGTTAGTGCCAACGAAACGGAAAACGCAACAGATACTATAAAAATTGCACACACTATTTATTTAGTTGGAGATGCAGGAAACGCTGATGAAGAGCAAGCGCAGCAAACATTGGAATTATTGCATCAAAAATTGAAAAAATCGAATAAAAAAGCAACTCTGCTTTTTTTGGGAGATAACATTTATCCAAAAGGTTTCCCTAGTGATGACAATGCATCAGAGAAAGCTTTGGCGGAAACAAAATTGACTAACCAATTAAAACTAACTAAAGGTTTTAAAGGAAAAACAATATTTATTCCCGGAAATCATGATTGGTATAATGGCATAAAAGGCCTGGAACGTCAAGCCGATTTTGTGACTAAATATTTAAACGATAAAAAAGCTTTTTTACCTCGAAAGAGTTGTGCTATCGAAGATGTGAAGATCGACAGTACAGCAACGCTAATTACGGTTGATAGCGAATGGTTTCTGGAAGATTGGGACAATCACCCCACAATGAATGATAATTGTGATATTAAAACGAGAGAAGATTTTTTTGATGAATTAGAAAATCTCTTAAATAAAAACCAGGAAAAAACAGTTATTCTTGCTATTCATCATCCTTTGATGAGCAACGGAACTCACGGCGGACAATTTTCATTAGAAAAACAACTTTTTCCGTTAGAACAAAAAATCCCTTTACCTATTATTGGTTCTTTTATTAATTTGTTACGAAAAACATCTGGTGTAAGTCCGCAGGATATTCAAAACAAGCAATATACTATTTATGCCAAGCGAATTAAAACGCTTTTGCAAAAACAGAAAAATGTAATTGTAGTTTCCGGACACGATCATAATCTTCAGTACGTTAACAAAGAAAATATCAAGCAAATTATTAGTGGCGCAGGATCAAAATCTGAAGCGGCAAGAGCTATAAACCCAACAGAATTCTCTTATGGCGGAAATGGTTATGCTACATTGACTTTGTTTAAAAGTGGTGATGCAAAAGTGACTTTCTTTGGCAATGAAAATAATAAAGAAAAATTACTTTTTGAACACGAAATTATAAAAGCCAAAGAGATTAACTGGGCCGCAACGGTTGACAATAAGTTTCCGGCAACTGTTACAACTTCTATTTATTCTGAAAAAATGACCCGTAAAAGTATTTTCCATAAATTCTTATTCGGGAATCATTACAGAAAATATTACAGCCTACCAATTGAAGCCAAAACAGCTACTTTAGATACTTTAATGGGCGGTTTAAAACCTATTCGCGAAGGCGGAGGACATCAATCAGTTTCTTTAAGAATGTCTGATCCTAAGAAAAGAGAATATGTAATGCGTGGCATGAAAAAAAGCGCCACTGCATTTTTACAATCGGTAGCTTTTAAGGATCAATATGTTGTTAATGATTTTGAAGATACTTATGCTGAGAATTTCTTATTCGATTTTTACACCACTTCGCATCCCTACACAACATTTGCAATTGGCAGTATGTCAGACCAAATAGGTTTATTGCATACCAATCCTGTTTTGTATTACATACCAAAACAAAATGGTTTAAAAGAGTTTAACTCGAATTTTGGAGATCAGCTTTATATGGTCGAAGAAAGACCTGCTGATAATCATTTGGATGGTAAAAACTTTGGTAATCCTACCAATATTATTAGTACAGATGATATGATGAAAAATCTTCATAAAGACGAAAAATACAGCGTTGATGAAGATGCCTATATGAAAGCCCGTTTGTTTGACATGCTTATTGGCGATTGGGACAGACACAGCGATCAATGGCGTTGGGCAGAACATAAAAAAGATGGCAAAGTTATTTATGAACCAATTCCTCGTGACCGCGACCAGGCTTTTGTAAAATATGACGGAACTTTACTTTCGCTTTTAATGAATATTCCGGCGCTTCGCCACATGAGATCTTTCAAAAATAAAATTGATAATGTAAAGTGGCTTAACAGGGAACCTTATCCTATGGATTTAGCATTTCTAAGAACTGCTGAAGAGAAAGACTGGATCGCTCAGGCCAAATATATTCAGGAAAACTTATCGGATAGTGATATTGATAAAGCTTTTAAAAACTTACCAAAAGAAGTTCAGGATGGCACAATTGAAGACATCAAGAAAAAATTAAAAAACAGAAAGAAAGACCTTCAAAAATATGCCTCAGAGTATTTTGATGTTTTAAGCCATACGGTAATGATTGCCGGAACGGATAAAAAAGATAAATTCATCATCAATCACAATGCTAAAAAAAGCATCGAAATTCAGGTTTTTAGAGTTAAAAAAGAAGGTGATGAATTACTTTATACAAAAACGGTAACGGATTCTAAAACTAAAAATCTTTGGATTTATGGTTTAGATGACAATGACGTTTTTGAAGTAAAAGGAGATCAAAAATCAAGTATAAAAATTCGATTGATTGGTGGTCAGAACAATGATACTTATAATATAGAAAACGGAAAAAGAGTCATTGTTTATGATTTTAAATCTAAAGAAAACACGTATAATCTGGATTCTAAAACTAAAACAGAGCTTACAGATGATTATGATGTAAACTTATACAATTACGAAAAACCTAAATACAATGTGATATCAGGACTTCCAAATATTGGTTATAATCCTGATGATGGCGTAAAAGTAGGTATCAATTTAAATTATACGGTTAATAATTTCAAACAGAATCCGTACACACAAAGACACGTTTTAAATGCTTTTTATTACTTTGCCACCGGAGGTTTAGAGTTTAATTATGTCGCGCATTTTCCTGGTTTATTAGGTAAATGGGTTATTGATGTTGAATCGCAATATACGACTCCAAACTTTGCGATGAATTATTTTGGCTACGGAAACGAAACTAAATACGATGATGAAGAGGTCGATATGGATTACAATCGTGTACGCATCAGAAAATTTAATCTTTCGGGTGCCATCAGACACGTTGGCCGTTATGGAAGTGAATTTAGCGTACAGCCTATTTTTCAAAGAATGACTGTTGAGGAAACTGAAAACAGATTTATTGACACGCCAAATATTGTAAATCCAAATGTTTTTGATAATCAAAATTATGGTGGTTTAAAAGTAAAATATCTTTTCAAAAATTCTGATTTTGCAGCAAAACCAACTTTAGGAATTGCTTTTATGGTTTCGGCAACATGGCTGACTAATTTAGATGATACTAAACAAAACTTTCCAACTCTTGAGAGTCTTTTAGGATTTACGCACAAAATTGACCATAACGGAAAATTAGTTTTGGCGACTCTTTTTAAAGGAAAAGCGGTTTTAAATAATAATTTTGATTTTTATCACGGTGCTACTTTAGGCGGAGATACTGACTTAAGAGGCTATAGAAATGAACGCTTTTTAGGAAGTTCTTATTTCTCTCAAAGCAGTGATTTACGATTCAGTATTGGTAAAATTCAAAAAACTATTGCTCCTTTAACCTACGGAATTCTGGGTGGTTTTGACTACGGAAGAGTTTGGCTTGATGGCGAAGATTCTAAAAAATGGCACCAGGATTACGGTGGCGGAGTTTGGATTAATGCAATCAATGTTTTAACTGCAAGGATTTCTTATTTTAAATCTCCTGATGAAGTAGGAAGAGTTATTTTTGGGGCGGCGTATAGTTTTTAGTTTAAGATGCTAAGGTTCTGAGGTGCTAAGGTTTTTTCTTAGGTTCAGAGTTACAAAGGCTCAAAGGGACAAAGATTTTTTGCCACGAATTTCACTAATTTTCACTAATTAATTATTCGTGGAAATTAGTGAAATTCGTGGCAATTTTTTTTCTTAATATCCCAAAACTTAGAAACTTAGTCTCTTAGCATCTCAGAACCTTAGCAACTTATTTCAGTTTAAACTCATATACGTTACCTCCTGTTTTATTTGCTTTTTCATCTGCAATCAATAATGTATTGTTGTCTTTGAAAACTATAGCTTCTTTTTGCGAAAAGTGATTTAGTTTTATTTCGGTTTGAGATCCTTTATGAAACAAATCTCCTTTAAAATCTTTAAATAAAACAATTTTATCATGACTTAGCAAAACTACTTTTTTTCCGTCAGGACTAATTGTTGCACTTGTCAGTACACAATGATTGTAATTATCACAGGTTTTAAATTCACCTATTTTAGTTGCTTTTTGAGTTCCCGGGGCGTTTGGAATTTTATAAATAAAAGCTGTTCCGTCAAAACCTTTGCTTCTGTTTTTTGTAAAAAGATAAAAGTAATTTCCGTGTTCAAAAAAACCTTCAACATCGTAGAATAATTCTTTTTTCTTGGGAGGAAACTCGGTTTGTTCCGGATACGAAAATGAAACTTTATATTCGGCTACAGCCAAATCTTTATTCAATTGGTTTTTATTGATTTTGTAAATACACAAATCCTTGCGTTCATTATCATTATTCCCAAAGTCTCCAATATAAATATTATCGTTTTTATCTTTGGTGATGTCTTCCCAATCTACATTGGTTGCATTTGAAATTGTTATGGTTTTTGCTATTTTCCCTTCTGAATTTATGGCGTAAATAGCATTCGTATTTCCACTGTCTTCCAAAGTATAAATTAAGTTTGTTTCCGGGAAATAAGTAATTCCCGAAACTTCTTTTAACTTTTTAGGAAGCGAGTAAAGCGTTTTAAAATCAGTATTTGATTGTTGCTGACAAGCCAATAAAGCAAGGGAAGTGCCAAGTAAAAAAAACTTTTTCATAGTATTATTTTTAAAATATTTAAGCTTAATTTTTAAACCATATTAGTTGTATGGTAAAAAGTCAAATTAAATTCGTGTTTTTAAAATTACGTGTAATAAACTCAAACGCCGCAAGCATAATATGTCCCATTGATTTGGCATTTTTAAACTTCATATCATTGGTATAACGATACAATTCCATTTTTAGCTGATTCAAATTGTCCATTGTCGAAATGGTATCATGGCACATAATATTCAATAATTTTGTAATTCTGGCTTCGGCAGAATGAATTCGTTTTGCCAAAATTGCTCTTTCTTCATCCTTATACTGAATCACTGAACGGTCTTCGAGTTTTTCTTTAATGAGCTTCATCATTTGGTAGTTTTCCTTGAAAAACTGTGGGCGATAGACTTTAAAATTCCCCTCATAACATTGCTGATCAAAATCTATGGCGCGAATTCTATAAACTACCTGGTCAAAATCATGAATTGGAACAATTACATAATTATACGAACGCATATCTCCCAAAAGTCGTATCATACAACGTTCGTTAAATTTCACAAACTCTTTTGCTATCTGTGATTTTTCTGTCTCGGTAGACGTATGCAGTAAAGTTTCCATAAAGATATCACCCGGAATTCCTACAATATGTTCTTCTATAAGAGTATCGCCAAAAACCAAAAAATTTATTTTATCCGGCGATAAAATGTCTTCAAGTTCTAATCCATAAATTCGGGAAGCATCGGCTTTTTTTATATAAAAATGAACGTAATTGTCATTGAGAATATTACGGACCTTTACCCTGAAAGGTTTTGAGTTTCCAAAAGTGCAAAAATCGATCGCATCAACATTTAGATACTTGATGATATCATTATTCCCGTCTGAATGCAAAAGAGAATAAATCTTTTTTAAATTCAAATCAATTTCTTCGCGGTCAAACTCTCCGTAATAAACACGAGTCCACAAAGTATCGACACCATTTTTGTCGTATAAATTTATGGCCCCCGCAAATCGCAATAAATCATCATAGAATACAGATACTTTTGAAATACGCTCGTATTTATCTAAATAACTTAAAAGTGATGGAGTTAAAGGGTATGATGGTTTTTTTAAAACCATTAAAGGTTCGCTCATTTTGAATATCTTTATTACAAATTTACATTAAATAAAATTTAGCGTAACAATAAACGAGTTGAATCGTCATACTTAAAACTAAAACCGAATAAATTTGGAAACCATACTTACTATTGAGAATCTTCATAAAAGATACGGGCGTATTCAAGCCTTAAAAAATGTTTCTTTTGAAATACAAAAAGGCCGCGTCTATGGTATTTTAGGCCCTAACGGAAGTGGAAAATCGACTACTTTAGGAATTGTGCTAAATGTTGTAAATCGCACCTCTGGAAGCTACAGCTGGTTTGGAGGAAAAGTTCAGACTCATGAAGCACTAAAAAAAGTAGGTGCCATCATAGAAAGACCCAACTTTTACCCGTACATGACTGCGGAAGAAAACCTGAAATTGGTTTGCAAAATAAAAAGCATTAATTATTCTAAGATCAACGAAAAGCTGGATTTAGTAGGCTTAGCCGAAAGAAAAGACAGCAAATTCAGTACTTTTTCATTAGGAATGAAGCAGCGTTTAGCGATCGCATCGGCTCTTTTGAACGATCCTGAAATTTTGATTTTAGACGAACCTACAAATGGTTTAGATCCGCAGGGAATTCACCAGATTCGTGATATTATCAAAAAAATCGCTTCGCAGGGAACTACTATTTTACTGGCCTCACATTTATTAGATGAAGTCGAAAAAGTGTGTTCGCACGTTATTGTTTTACGAAAAGGAGAAATTTTATATTCAGGTTCGGTTGACGAAATGTCAGCAAACGAAGGTTTCTTTGAAATCATGGCTGATGATAATGCAACACTAAAAAATGCTTTGGCAACACATTCGTCGATAGACCGAATTACTGAAGAGGATGGAAAAATTTTGGTTTACTTAAAATCAGATTTATCAGCAACGGAACTAAATCAGTTTTTATTTTCTAAAAACATTACGTTAAGCCATTTAGTAAAACGTAAAAACAGTTTAGAAGCTCAATTTTTAGAATTAACCAAAAATGCTACTATCCAAAAAAACTAAACCATGAACAGACTTATCTCTATAGAATTACAAAAAATCTGGAAAAATAAAGCCAGTCGTGTCCTTACTTTAACCTATTTCATCTTACTTTCATTCATTGCATTAATTGCATCGATAAAGTTTGATATAGGACCTATTCACATTGATCCATCAGAAATGGGAATTTTTAATTTTCCGTTTATATGGCATTTCAACACTTATTTTGCTGCCTGGCTTAAATTTTTCCTGGCCATTGTTATCGTATCGATGATGGCAAATGAATATAGCTACGGCACTCTAAAACAAAATTTGATAGATGGTTTAAGCAAAAAAGAATTTATTTTATCCAAATTCTTAACCGTTGTACTTTTCGCATTGGGCTCTACTATTTTTGTTTTTATCATGACCTTAATCCTCGGATATTCATTTTCATCTTACACAGAATTTGGTATTGTTTTTAGTGATTTAGAATATCTATTGGCCTTTTTCGTAAAATTATTAGGATTCTTTTCTTTCTGTTTATTTTTAGGGATATTAGTAAAACGATCTGCCTTTGCATTGGGATTTTTATTAGTATGGATTTTTATAGAATCGATCATAAAAGGTCTTTTAGTATTTCAGATTTTCCCGGAAAGTAATATAGGTTATAAGATTACGCAGTTTTTACCTTTAGAAGCGATGTCAAATTTAATTATTGAACCTGTATCAAGATTGTCTTTAATAAAAAGCATCGGAACTCAAATAGGGGTAGAAAATACTAAAGATTACGGCGTACATTTTCTTTCAATTGTGATTGTTTTGGTATGGACATTTTTATTTATGCTTTTTTCCTACAAATTGCTTAAAAAAAGAGATTTATAGTATATTTGTAATACTATGAATTTTATTAAACGTCTTTTGCTTGTTTGCTTTCTGTGCTTAATATCTACAAAGATAAAAGCACAGAATATTACTGTAGATGATTCGAAAACAGCTGAATCACTCGTCAAAAATGTATTAATAAATAGTTCCTGTATAAATATAGCCACAGTTCAGGCTTCTGGAAATCCGGCAAGTACCGGAGCAAGTTATGCTTCTTTCAGTTCAGGAACAAGTGGTTTTCCTTTTTCGACTGGTATTGTTTTAAGTACATCAGCTAGCAAAAATGCTCAAGGACCTTACATAGAAGCAGATTCTAAAGGATTCACAAACTCACAATGGAAAGGTGACAATGATTTAAATAAAGCATTAAACAACGCTGTAAGCACACAGGCTACTGTTTTAGAATTTGATTTTGTAGCCTTAACTAACTCTATAAGTTTTAATTACATTTTCGCTTCAAACGAGTATCAAACTTATTACCCTTGTGTATATTCTGACGGATTTGCTTTTTTAATAAAAGAAGCAGGAACTACAGAAGATTATAAAAATTTAGCTGTTTTACCGGATTCAACAGTACCTGTAGCTTCTACAACCGTGCATACAAAAATAGATCCCGTTATAGTTAGCGGACAGTCTTTTGATGGTTGCGAAGCTATAAATGAGAATTTCTTTAATGGTTATAATACGGAATTAAGTCCCATAAATTACGCAGGTCAAACAACGGTTATGAATGCCCGAACTAATGTAATTCCTAATAGAACATACCATCTAAAACTCGTTATTGCAGATGACCCGACGGGCCAGTTTAACTCAGCCGTTTTTATACAAGGAGGAAGTTTTGTTTCTTTAGTAGATTTTGGTGCAGACAGAACTCTTGCCAATAATAATCCTGCATGCTTTGGCGAAACCATTACTTTAAATACTCAATTAGACAATATTCAATATGACTTTAAATGGTTTAAGCAAGATGCTACTAATAATTATGTAGAAATTCCTTCGCAGGTAAGTTCTACATACAATGTTCAATCGGCAGGAAACTATAAAGTCGAGGCTACTTTAAAAGGCACAAGTTGTGTGTCGACAGGACAAATTAAGATTGAATATGCCACAGAAATAACATCAGCCAATACTTCTTTATTACAATGTGATGACGATACTGATGGAATTACTATTTTCAACCTGACAAAAGTTAATGAGATTGTAAAAAATAACGCTTCAGAAATACTAAACAAAGGATATTACGAATCATTGGCAGATGCTCAATCAAAAACAAACCCAATTTTAAAGCCTGAACAATACACGAACAAAACCCTTGATCAAATTGTTTTTGCAAGAATTGAAAATCAATACGGCTGTTTTACAGCTGCCGAAGTTACATTAAAAGTTTCAAATACGACAATTCCAGATCAAAACCCCATTGCAACCTGTGATGGAGATGACAAACAGGACGGATTGTATCAATTTGATCTCGCTGCAGAAGTTACTCCACAAGTTTCAACAGGTTTGCCTGCCACATTAGTATTTAATTATTATCTAAATACTAATGACGCATTGAATGATGCCAATAAACTCCCTAATATTTTTAAGAATACCGTCGCATTTAGCCAAATTATTTATGCTAAAGCTACAAACGGAGCTGACTGTTTTGATATCGTGCCTATTACTCTTGTTGTAAATACTTTTGACCCTCCTGATTTTCAAGATGAAACAAAATTTTTATGCAAAGGAGATGAAATCACTTTAAATGTTGCTAATGGTTTTGCAAGTTATTTATGGAACACAGGAAGTACCGATACTTTTATAGAAGTTAATGTTGCAGGAGATTATTCAGTAGTTGTTACAGATGCAAATGGTTGCCAAAAAACAAAGAAATTCAAAGTGATTTTATCTGAACCTGCTTTAATAACTGAAGCTATTATAAAAGATTTTTCAGGAATTGACAACTCTGTTTTACTACAATATAGCGGAGTTGGAAACTATGAATTTTCATTAGACGGAAACGTTTTTCAAAACGATCCTTTATTCACTGGTGTTAAGGCTGGAATTTACAATGCAATTGCCAGAGATAAAAATGGCTGTGGATTGTCTAATTCATTTTTACTATATGTCGTAGATTATCCTAGGTTTTTTACTCCAAATGGCGATGGATATAATGATTTATGGTTTATTACCAATATAGATCATCTACCTGATTACAAAATTTATATTTTCGATCGTTACGGAAAATTCCTGAAACAAATGGATCAAAATAGTATTGGATGGAATGGTATTTACAATAGCCAGCAATTGCCTGCAGATGATTATTGGTTTACGCTGCAATTTGTTGATGGTAAAAATGTAAAAGGTCATTTTAGTTTAAAAAGATAAAAAGTAAAATAACTTCCTGTTTTAACATTGATAGCGATATTACAACATCAAAAATTAGTTTTTTAAACAATAAACAATAAACAATAAAAATTAGATATTATCTTATATTTACTTCTTAACCCTATAAGATGAATCTAGTTAAAATATCATTTCTTTTATTCTTATTTTCTAGTCATATTAATGCTCAAAATGATTGCAAAGATGCAATCATAGTATGTGGCAACTCAGGATTTCAAGGCCTTAATGCAATAGGTCCCGGCGACGTTCTAGAATATAACATTTCAGAAAACAGTTGTTTCTCTAGCGAAAATAATAGTATTTGGCTAAAACTTTTAATAAAAACTTCTGGTACTTTAGGCTTTATTTTAAAACCTGAAAGTCAAGACATTGTTGTAGATTTTGATTTTTTGGTTTTTGGCCCTACTGCAACATGCAATTCACTGGGGCAATCTATTCGTTGTTCAACAACAAATCCTGCTCTGGCTAGATTGCCTAATAACACCACAGGTATGACAGGCCAATATTTTGACACAACAGAAGGTCCAGGAGAAAACGGAGATGGTTTTGTAAGATGGCTGGATGTTAATGCTGGTGAAACTTATTTTATTGTAATTGACAGATTTACAGGAAATAGCAATTTTTCATTAGAATGGCTCGGAACAGCAACATTTGACGATCCTCCAAGTTTAAACATAGCATCTGAAAATGCAATAGATCTTGAAAAATCAGATTATAGCGGAGAAACAAATCCAAAAGTAAGCTTTGATTTAACTCAAAATACTCCCATAATAATGGGATCTCAAACTGACGTAACAGTCACCTATCATACTTCATCTAATGATGCAATACTTGATTTGAATGCAATAGAAAATCCAGCAGATTTTAAAAATACAAGTAATCAACAAATTGTCTATGCCAGGATAACAAACAATAAAACAAAATGTTACAACTGGGCCGCTTTTAATCTTAAAATAAGTGACAAGCTTGTGTTTCCTAATACTACAATTGTACTATGCGATAATGCAGACTCTAATTCAACCGATGGCAAGACTGCATTTAATTTAAACGAAACAACAGCTAGTATTTTCGAAAATCTTATTATACAAGACCTAACTTTTAAATATTATTTGTCACAAGATGATGCTGAAACAGAAACAAATCCCTTATCAAGTCCATTTTTCAATACCATACCCAATAAGCAGTCTATATTTATAAAAGCTTCCGGCAGTAAGTCTAGTGTCGCAATTCAGGAAATTCAACTTATTGTAAATCCGCTTCCGGAAATAAACAATGCAACTTTAATTCAGTGCGATGCTGGCAAAAACACAAACGGTTTAGTTTTATTTAATTTAAAAGAGGCTAACCCAACTTTAACAAATAACAACCAAGATCTGGAAACGGTTTTCTTTTTAAATAATGATGATGCCATAAATAACAGCAATTCATTAAACACAGAATATACAAATATTAGTAATCCGCAGATTCTTTTTGTGAGGGTTATTAATTCAAAAACAAAATGCTATAGCATAAGCACCTTAACATTAAAAACTAATGTAATTCAGGAATTAACATATAATCTGAATGCAGTTTGCGACGATGACGGAATTGAAGACGGAATACATTTATTTAATCTAACAAATGCCAATATTCCATTAGCAACTTCTCAAACTATAAGATATTACACCAACGAAAATGATGCTTTATTAGAAAAAAATCCAATTGAGAAACCTGCTTCTTATTCAAATGAAATACCATATAATCAAGAAGTATATGCCCGAATTGAAGAGGGAAATGATTGCTACGGAATTAACACAATAAAATTGCAGGTCAACAAATTACCTAATATTGAACCTGATATGGTAACAAATGTTTGTGAAAATCTTCCGTTGCATAAAGCACATTTAGAGGCTGGAATAATTGACATTGCTTCCATTACTGATTTTACTTTTACATGGCTTAAAGATGGGGTAAAAATACCTAATGAAACCTCTTCTCAATTAGATGTAAACCAAAGCGGTATTTATACGGTAGAAATTACAAATAAAACCAACTGTACAAAAACAAAAACCATAGAAGTAACAGCATCAAATGCAGCAAGCATTAAAAATATTGATATTATTGATTTATTAGAAACTGATTCGAATCAAATTACAGTGAATGTATTAGGAAAAGGTGAATACGAATACAGTCTTAATGCACCAAATGGTCCATTTCAGGAATCTAATACATTTAGTAATCTTAAATCAGGATTTTATGAGGTATATATAAACGATAAAAAAAATTGCGGAATGGTACATCGAACAGCTGCACTCATTGGCGCTCCCAAATTCTTTACTCCAAATGCTGACGGATATAATGATTATTGGAATTTAGTTGGCTTGGATACCAGTATCAACAAAAATGCTATTATTTACATCTATGACAGATTCGGAAAATTATTAAAACAAATACGCCCTTCTGATTTAGGTTGGGACGGGACTTTTACTGGCACTCCTCTACCATCAGATGATTATTGGTATACCCTGAAATTAGAAGACAACCGTGAAGCTAAAGGTCATTTTAGTTTAAAAAGATAAAAAATCGAGAAAATTTCAATCTGAAAAATCCAAATTCCAATACTTTACAATTCTAAGAAATTTCAAATATTAAATTTAAACTCAAGGTATAAAATATAAATTCAATAAGTTTAAAATAAAAAAAATCCCAAACTCCGTAAAAATTGGAATTTGGGATTTTTAATATTGAAATTTAAAAAATGATTTAGATTTTAAATCTTTTTCTATCAGTTTCTGTCAAATAGATTTTTCTCAAACGAATAGATTTTGGAGTTACCTCTACATACTCATCTTTTTGAATGTACTCTAATGCTTCCTCTAATGAGAAAATAATTGGAGGGATGATTCTTGCTTTTTCGTCATTTCCAGAAGAACGAACGTTAGATTGTTTTTTCTCTTTAGTTACGTTTACACACATATCATCAGCACGAGAGTTTTCTCCAATTACCTGACCTTCGTAAATTTCGGTATTTGGTTCAACAAAAAACTTACCACGATCTTGCAATTTATCGATAGAATAAGGAATAGCTTTTCCTTTCTCCATAGAAATCAATGAACCTTTGTTACGTCCGGCAATTTCTCCTTTGTAAGGCTCATATCCAATAAAACGGTGTGCCATAATAGCCTCACCAGCTGTTGCAGTAAGTAATTGGTTACGTAATCCAATAATTCCACGTGATGGAATATTAAATTTTACAATCATACGTTCCCCTTTCGTTTCCATACTCAACATTTCTCCTTTACGTAAAGTAACGAATTCTACCGCTCTTCCAGAAAGTGATTCTGGTAAATCGATTGTCAATTCCTCAATTGGCTCACATTTTTTACCATCAATTTCTTTGATGATAACTTGTGGCTGACCAATTTGTAACTCATACCCTTCTCTTCTCATTGTTTCAATAAGAACAGATAAGTGAAGTACTCCACGACCAAAAACCATGAATTTATCAGCAGAATCAGTTTCACCTAACTTCATTGCTAAGTTTTTCTCTAATTCTTTTGTCAATCTTTCTCTAATATGACGAGAAGTTACAAATTTACCTTCTTTACCAAAGAAAGGTGAGTCGTTGATAGTAAACAACATACTCATTGTAGGCTCATCGATATCAATTGTTTTTAGACCTTCAGGATTTTCAAAATCAGCAATAGTATCACCAATTTCAAAACCTTCAACTCCAATAATTGCACAAATATCTCCAGCAATAACTTCTTGTACTTTTTTACGACCAAGTCCTTCAAAAGTATGAAGTTCTTTGATACGAGATTTAGATACAGTACCATCTCTTTTTACTAATGAGATTGGCATACCTTCTTTAAGAACTCCTCTTTCTAAACGTCCAATAGCAATACGCCCTGTAAATGCAGAGAAATCTAAAGAAGTAATCAACATTTGTGGTGTTCCCTCAGAAACTTTAGGAGCAGGTACATTTGCAACAACCATATCCAATAATGCTTCAACATTATCAGTTACGTTTTCCCAATGATCAGACATCCAGTTATTTTTAGCAGAACCATAAACTGTTGGAAAATCCAACTGCCATTCTTCAGCACCTAATTCAAACATTAAATCAAAAACTTTCTCATGAACTTCTTCTGGAGTACAGTTTTCTTTATCAACTTTATTAATAACTACACAAGGCTTTAAACCAAGGTCAATCGCTTTTTGTAATACAAAACGCGTTTGTGGCATTGGACCTTCAAAAGCATCAACTAGCAAACATACACCATCGGCCATGTTTAATACACGTTCTACTTCTCCTCCAAAATCGGCGTGACCAGGAGTATCGATAATATTGATTTTTGTTCCTTTATATTGAACTGATACGTTTTTTGAAGTAATAGTAATACCTCTCTCACGCTCTAAATCGTTATTATCAAGAATTAAATCACCTGTGTTTTCGTTGTCACGAAATAACTGACAGTGATACATAATTTTATCAACCAAAGTGGTTTTACCGTGATCGACGTGGGCAATAATTGCAATATTTCTAATAGATTCCATCTGAGATTTTTAATGGGTGCAAAGGTACACTTTATTTTGATATAAAAAACGTTTCTGCGATAGTTTGCGTATAGACAAGTAATTAGTTCGTTAAAACAATGTAAATTTAACCTTCAAATTGAACTTTCGTTATTGTTTAATTATAGTTAATTTAACTATATTTGAGTAATGAAAAGTAAAACTCTCCAAATTACTCTAATTTACGTTATCATATCAATAATTATGGCAGCACTCTGTCATAAAATACTTACTACCTACTTTTCTAAATTAGAATATTTTTATTTATTTTTCATAAAAGACATCCTTTTTATACTTGCTACAGGATTTATTTTCAGATACATACTATCAAAAAACGAAAAAAGAAATATCTCTATTTTCGAAAAATTAAAAAGTACAAACGAAGAAATCAAGGAATCGAACGAAAAATACGACATTGTTGCAAAAGCAACGAGCGATACTATTTGGGACTGGAAAATTCAGGAAGACAGCATAAACTGGAATAAAGGAATCGAAAGTGTTTTTGGCTACAATCCTGCAGATGTAGGAAAAACATCAAAATGGTGGTTTGACAAAATACACCCTGAAGACAGCATCAGAATGTCTATTAAACTCTACTCATTTATCGAACAAAAAACCGAAAAGTGGCAAGATCAATATCGTTTTAGATGCGCAGACGGAACCTATAAATATGTTCTTGACCGTGGTTTTTTACTAAAAGATGAAAACGGAAGAGCCATTAGAATGATTGGGGCCATTCAGGATATTACCAAACAAAAAGAAGAAGAACAGCGATTAAAACTTTTAGAAACCGTAATTACACAATCTAAAGATTCTATCTTAATTACAGAAGCCAACTCCACAGATCGTAAAATACCTAAAATAGTATATGTAAATCCTGCATTTTCTCATATGTCTGGATATCTTTCACATGAAATAATCGGTAAATCACCCAATATTTTCAAAGGACCAAAATCTGATTCTGAAGAATTAAAAAAACTATTAAGAGCTATAAAAAACAAAGAAGAATGCTTAATAGAAACCATTAGTTACACCAAGAAAAAAGAAGAATACTGGGTTCGCTTTTCGATGATTCCAATTTTCAATAACGAAGAAAATATTTCGCACTGGATCTCTATACAAAGAGACATCACTGATGAGAAAAAATTGGAAACAGAAAAAGAACATCTTATTCGTGAACTAACCCAAAACAATAAAGACCTAAAACAATTCTCGTACATTACGTCACACAATCTAAGAGCACCATTATCTAATTTAATCGGACTTTTAAATTTAATAGAAGATATTACTGTCGAAAATCCTGAACTTCAGGAAATTCTTTCCGGTTTTACAAAATCGACTCATTTATTAAATGAAACCATCAATGATTTAGTAAAAGTGATTATTATCAAAGACAATCCTTCGATGCAAAAAGAAGAAGTCTCACTAAAAGAAGTTTTCGAGAATGTCTTTAGCCAATTGTCTTTTCAAATCGAATTGCACAAACCAATTATTAAACTCAAATTCGACAGAGTTCCGTTATTAAACACAAATAAAGCTTATATTGAAAGCATTTTACTGAATTTGCTGACCAATTCTATAAAATATAAATCAGAAAACAGAAAACTAAAAATCTCTATTACCGCCGAACAAATAGACCATAAAGCCGTCTTAACCTTTAAAGATAACGGAATTGGTATTGACCTGGAAAGAAATGGCGATAAAGTATTTGGACTATACCAACGATTTCACAACTATCCAGACAGCAAAGGATTAGGTTTATATTTAGTAAAATCGCAGGTCGAAACCATGGGAGGAACAATTAGCATCGAAAGTGAAGTCAATAAGGGAACAACATTTATAATAACATTTAAAAATTAATTCATATGCTCGAGCAAATTTTATGCATCGACGACGACCCGATCACGTTAATGCTATGTAAGAAAGTAATTTCGAAATCCTCATTTTCTAAAGAAATTATCACTGCTCAAAATGGCGAAGAAGCACTACACCATTTCAATACCTTAAAATACAACAAAAACAAAGCAAGCAAGCCAGAACTAATTTTCCTGGATTTAAACATGCCTGTGATGGGCGGCTGGGAATTTCTGGATCATTTTACCTCTCCAGACTATACTGAATTCAATAGTGCGCGTGTCATTGTACTTTCTTCTACAATTGACCCTGAAGATTTAGCCAAAGCAAAAAAGTATCCTATCATTATCGATTTCCTTTCAAAACCAATTACTCAGCCAATGTTGGAATATCTTAAAAAGAAAATGGATCTTTAAATAATTTAAATCCCAATATCTGAAATTCAAAATTCCAACAAACATATCTAAATTCTAAATAAAAAAATTCCAAATTCTAACACTATAAAGCTATTGGAATTTGGAATTTATTTTTTTTTTGGAATTTTCCTTTTTTTTGTTCAAACAAAAAAAAACCCTCTAAAAGGGGGCTTTTTATATACTTTAGGAAATTGTAATTAATTACAATTTAGCAACATGTTTAGTTAATTTAGACTTCAAGTTAGAAGCTTTATTATCATGAATGATGTTCTTTTTAGCTAATTTATCAATCATAGAGATTACAGTTGATAATTTAGAAGTAGCATCAGCTTTATCAGTAGCTATTCTTAATGCTTTGATAGCATTACGAGTAGTTTTATGTTGATATCTGTTAAGAACTCTTCTTTTTTCGTTACTTCTGATTCTTTTTAATGCTGACTTATGATTTGCCATTTTGTTTTAATTTTAGATGTAATAATTATTATAAATACTAGTTAAAAAAGAAAAACCTCCCACAATTGCCAGGCAATCACTTTGGTTTTAACTAATAAAACAAAAATCGAGACACCAATTTTTATTTTACAAAACTTATTTACAACTAATTCAGTAGTCTGTAAGGGAATCGAACCCCTGTTACCAGGACGAAAGCCTGGAGTCCTAACCCCTAGACGAACAGACCATATCCTTCTAAGTTTTTCTATATTTAAATAGAGGTATTATTGTAGCCCGTAGCGGAATCGAACCGCTCTTACATGGATGAAAACCATGCGTCCTAACCGATAGACGAACGGGCCATTTTAATTCTCAGTATTTCAAGAACATTTTGCAGTAAAAAAAGTAGTAGCCCGTAGCGGAATCGAACCGCTCTTACATGGATGAAAACCATGCGTCCTAACCGATAGACGAACGGGCCTGCTTCTCTAATGCGGATGCAAAAATACAACTATTTTTAAGATGTACAATACCTGATGCAAAAAAAATTAAAAAAAATTAATAAGCCTTAGCAAACAACACTCTTTTTGAAGAAGGATTACCCGTAAACACACAGGTTCCAGCCTCTTCAACAGCATCTAAAGGAATGCATCGAATGGTCGCTTTTGTCAAGTCTTTTATTTTTTCTTCAGTCTCAGCAGTTCCATCCCAATGTGCAGATACAAACCCACCTTTACCATCTAAAATTTCTTTAAATTCCTCAAAACTATTTACTTCCGTAATATGAGTATTACGATACTCTAATGCTTTGTTAAATAAATCTGCCTGAATCTGCTCCAGCAAGTCATTTATATAAGTAACAATTCCTTCTCCGGAAACCGTCTCTTTTGTCAATGTATCACGTCTGGCAACTTCAAAAGTTCCGTTTTCTAAATCTTTTGGCCCAACAGCAATTCTAACCGGAACACCTTTTAATTCCCATTCAGCAAATTTGAATCCTGGTTTTTGAGTTGTTCTATCATCGTACTTAACAGAGATCTTCAACTTTTTCAACTTCGCCGTTAATTCATTAACTGCAGTTGTAATCTCAGCCAATTGCTCGTCTGTTTTATAAATAGGCACAATTACCACTTGTATTGGTGCTAAATTAGGAGGCAAAACCAATCCCTGATCATCAGAGTGTGTCATTACCAAAGCTCCCATCAAACGAGTAGAAACCCCCCAAGAGGTTCCCCATACGTGTTCTTGCTTTCCTTCGGCATTTGCAAACTTTACATCAAAAGCTTTGGCAAAATTTTGCCCTAAAAAGTGCGATGTTCCAGCCTGTAAAGCTTTTCCATCCTGCATTAAAGCTTCAATACAATAGGTTTCGTCAGCTCCCGCAAAACGTTCTGTTTCGGTTTTTATCCCCTTAACAACCGGAATTGCCATAAAGCCTTCAGCAAAATCAGCATACACATTCATCATCTTTTCAGACTCTTCCAGTGCTTCTGCCTTTGTAGCATGTGCCGTATGTCCTTCCTGCCATAAAAACTCTGCAGTTCTTAAAAACAAACGCGTACGCATTTCCCAACGTACTACATTTGCCCATTGGTTAATTAATAAAGGTAAATCTCTGTATGATTGTACCCAACCTTTATAAGTAGACCAGATAATTGCTTCACTAGTAGGACGAACAATAAGCTCTTCTTCTAATTTAGCATTTGGGTCTACCATTAGTTTTCCGGGTTTATCCGGATCATTTTTCAATCTATAATGTGTTACGATAGCACACTCTTTTGCAAATCCTTCTGCATTTTTTTCTTCAGCCTCAAACATGCTCTTCGGCACGAATAAAGGGAAGTACGCATTTTGATGTCCTGTTTCTTTAAACATTCGATCTAACTCCGCCTGCATTTTTTCCCAAATAGCATATCCGTACGGCTTAATAACCATACATCCTCTAACGCCTGAATTTTCGGCTAGATCTGCTTTAACAACCAGCTCGTTATACCATTTCGAATAATCTTCTGATCTTGTAGTGAGGTTCTTACTCATATTGAATAGTTTGGCACAAATTTTGTTTTAATAATTTTAACTAAATAGTTTGACAAAACTAACTATTTTTGTAATGTGCAACAATAAAAAACACCACAGATATGAAAACTTCTACATCTCTCCGCCAAAACTCAAGTCATTTTTACTTAATTGGAATATTGAGTTTTCTACTAGCATCGTGTGGTTCTTACCAAAACGCTTCATATAATGATAATGATGGAGTCTACGGTGGTTCGACAAGAACGTATGCTCAAACAAATACCACAAACACAAATAATCAATATAAAGATTACTTCAGATCATTGCAAGATGACAGTCAGCCAACTGAAATTTTTACAGATGTTGACACTTATGGCAATTATGCCGATAATGACAGCACGCAAACAGTTGCAACCGCTTACCCTGCCTGGGGAAGTGCAAATACAGATGTTTCTGTAAACGTTTACTCTGATCCTACATGGTCAATGGGATTCGGACTTGGTTTCGGATACCCTTATTATGGATGGGGTTACGGAGGAGGCTACTGGGGATACCCTGCATACGGCTGGGGATACCCTGGATATTGGGGACCAGGATGGGGTTATCCAGGATACAGACCTTACTACGGATACAATAACTACGCTTATAGTTATGGAAGAAGAGGTTCTGCCGCTTATTACGGAGGAAGAAACTATGGTTATGATAGAAGCTATAGCAACAGAAACTACAGCAATAGAAGCTACAGCAGCAACAGAAGCTACACTGACAGAAATTTCAGCAATAGAAACTACACTACAAACAGAGGAAGTTATACAACAAACAGAAACGGGTATTCTGACTTTAGAAGAAGTTCTACAAACGGAAGAACTTATAATTCTTCAAGCCCAAATTTCACAAACAGAAGAAGTGCTGCTCAGGGACAAAGCAATAGTTACGACTATTCTAACAGAAGATCAAGCAGCAACACAACAACCAGAAATTACAACAGCGGTAATAACAGCGCACCAACAAGAAGCTACTCTCCTAGCCCATCACGTTCTATGAACAGTGGCGGAGGAAGCGTGAGATCATCTGGCGGCGGTGGCGGTGGCGGAAGATCATACGGAGGAGGCGGAGGTGGAAGAAGATAATACCTTCTTTCACAAATCGAAAAATCATATTAAAAACTTATCCCAATGAAAAAAATATTATTCCTCCTTATTACAGGACTAACTGTCAGCGTCTCACATTCACAAGAAGTATCAGACGCAGTTCGTTACGCACAAGATAACCTAACCGGAACAGCTCGTTTTAGAGCGATGAGCGGTGCATTTGGAGCAGTTGGTGGAGATTTATCATCAATAAGTATCAACCCTGCTGGATCTGCTGTTTTTTTAAACAATCAAACCGGAATAACTTTTAGCAACCAGAATATTAAGAATAATTCTAATTATTTTGGAACTCAAACAAGTGATAAAGAAAATTCTTTCATACTAAACCAAGCAGGAGCTGTTTTCGTTTTTAACGATCACAACCCAAGCAATAATTGGAAAAAAATTGCGATTGGAGCAAATTATGAAAACACCAATAACTTTAATAATTCTGTTTTCTCTGCAGGAACCAATCCAACAAATTCTATTGACAAATACTTTTTAACGTTTGCTAACGGAATACCTTTAAAAGATGTGACACAAATTGATTACAGAGATCAGTTTTACGATGAGCAACAAGCTGCTTTTGGATATTATGGAAAGGTAATAATACCTACAAATCCAGGCGATATTAATGGAACTCAATACCTAAGCAATGTACCTGCCGGCGGTAAATACTACCAGGAAAACGGTTTTTATACTAGCGGATACAATAGCAAATTAAGTTTTAACATTGCAACATCTTATAAGGACAGAATATACCTGGGCGCTAATTTAAATGTCCACATAACTGATTACAGAAGAACAAGTAGTTTTTTTGAGAAAAATGACAATCCATTGCAGCCGACTGAAACAATATCTGATCTAACCTTTAACAACGACCTTTACACATACGGAAATGGTTTTTCTTTTCAACTTGGAGCCATCGCTAAAGTTACAGAATCTTTCAGACTTGGTTTAGCATACGAATCTAATACCTGGTATGAATTATATGATGAATTATCACAAAGTTTATATACTACAACTGATGCTATTGGAGGACAAACTAAATATTATAGCGATAATCCAAATGTTGTAAACGTTTACGAATCATATACTTTACAAACTCCAGGAAAAATAACATTTAGTGCTGCCTACGTATTTGGAAAATCAGGATTAATTAGTGTTGACTATTCTATTAAAGACTACAGCAACTCTAAATTCAAACCAACAAGTGATTCACGATTTAGAGGTTTAAATAATGATATTAGCAATCAACTGACAACTGCTGGTGAGTTAAGAGTTGGTGCTGAATACAAAATAAAACAATTGAGTTTACGCGGTGGATATCGTTTTGAAGGCAGTCCTTATAAAAACGGAACTACAATTGGAGATTTAAACAGTTACTCTGGAGGTTTAGGATATAATTTTGGAGGAACAAGAGTAGATTTAGCTTACTCTTATTTAGAAAGAAAATCGAATCAGGGATTTTTCGCAACCGGATTTACTGATGGCGCGAACATTACATCGAAACTCAATAATGTTTCTTTGACTTTATTATTTGAATTGTAATTAAGAATAAATAGATGAATGGAAATTTCCGTCAGGTTTTACTTGGCGGATTTTTTTTATCCCTGTTAAACCGGAAATTTTACACCAATAAAACCTGACAGCAGTCTCGTTAGCTTAATTTTAAACAGGAATTTCAGGAATTTGAACCAAATTTTAATAAACTGATTTACTTTGTAAAGTTAATTCCACATAGTAATTAGTGCAAATTCGTGAAATTCGTGTTTGTTTTATTTATGCATACATCAGAATAACCACCTGAAAGCTTCATAAAAAACACGTAAAAGAAAAGGAAACAAGCGGTGTTTGAATAAAAAAGTGTAATTTTGCACTCCAATTTATAAAAGTATGAGAACCAAGTCTTTAAAAAAGAACAAAATTAACGTAATCACTCTTGGGTGTTCGAAAAATGTATATGACAGTGAAGTGCTAATGGGACAACTTCGTGCAAACGGAAAAGAAGTTGAACACGAAGCACCAGCAGAAAGAGAAGGAAACATTATCGTAATCAACACTTGTGGTTTTATTGATAACGCAAAAGCAGAATCAGTAAATATGATTTTGGAATACGCTGATAAAAAAGACAGAGGATTAGTTGACAAAGTTTTTGTGACTGGTTGCTTATCTGAGCGTTACAGACCTGATTTAGAAAAAGAAATTCCGAATGTAGACCAATATTTTGGTACAACAGAATTACCTCAATTATTGAAAGCTTTAGGAGCCGACTATAAACATGAATTATTAGGAGAGCGTTTGACTACTACTCCTAAAAACTATGCTTACCTAAAAATTGCCGAAGGCTGCGACAGACCTTGTAGTTTTTGTGCAATTCCTTTAATGCGTGGAAAACATGTTTCTCAATCTATTGAAAAGCTAGTTAAAGAAGCTGAAGGATTGGCTAAAAATGGCGTTAAAGAATTAATTTTGATTGCTCAGGATTTAACTTATTATGGTCTTGATCTTTACAAAAAGAGAAATCTTGCCGAGCTTTTAGAAGCTTTAGTAAAAGTTGAAGGAATTGAATGGATTCGTTTGCATTATGCTTTCCCTACAGGTTTCCCAATAGATGTTTTGGAAGTAATGAAACGCGAACCAAAGATTTGTAATTATATCGATATTCCGTTACAACATATTTCGGATTCTATTTTAAAATCAATGCGTCGTGGTACCACTCAGGCAAAAACGACTCAATTATTGAAAGATTTCCGTGCTGCTGTTCCCGGAATGGCCATTAGAACTACTTTAATTGTAGGATATCCTGGCGAAACTCAGGAAGATTTTGAGATTTTGAAGGATTTTGTTCAGGAAATGAAGTTTGACAGAATGGGATGTTTTGCTTATTCTCATGAAGAAAACACTCATGCTTTTTTACTGGAAGATGATGTTCCGGATGATGTAAAACAAGCAAGAGCAAACGAAATAATGGAATTACAGTCGCAAATTTCATGGGATCTGAATCAGGAAAAAGTAGGTCAGGTTTTTAAATGTATTATTGACAGAAAAGAAGGCGCTCATTTTGTGGGAAGAACTGAGTTTGATAGCCCGGATGTTGATAATGAAGTTTTAATAGATGCCTCGAAACATTATGTAAAAACGGGTGAATTTGTTAATATAAGAATAATAGAAGCAACAGAATTTGATTTATACGGAGAACCTGCTTAAATTTACGCTAAAGAATTATCAATTTTAGATAAAAACATATTTTATGAAACCTACACTATCTTTATTTCTTTTGATTTTTACCTTATGCTGCGTCAACTCTGTTTCAGCGCAATATGGCAACGGATACGGTAATGGTTACGGTGGCGGTGGTTATGGAAATGGCGGCTACGGAAGAGGTGGCGGAATGGGAATGGACAGAAGTATGATGTCAGGACCACAACCTAACACCAGCAAACCTAAAGAAACACCACCAGAAGAAACTGCAGCCAAAATTGTAGAACAAATGAAACCGGTAGTTAATCTAGATGAACTTCAGGCTATTGCGATTGCAAATGTTTTTACTGACAGCATGAAAGAACAAGGAATTCTTTTGAAAAATGAAAGCAGCAGCCAGGATCAAAAAGTAGAACAAATAAAAGCATTGAGAGAAAGTACTACTAAAAAAGTAACTGCTTTCCTGAATCCGGATCAGGTTGAAAAATATACTGCCTTTATGGCTGACTTTAAGGAGATAAAAAAACCTTCGAAGTCAAAAAAGAAAAAAGATTCCAAAGATAAAGACTCAAAAGAAGTAAAAGAAGACACTGAAGCAACAAAAATTCAAGAATAATTGTTTCAAACTCATCTTATAAATATAAGCACTATGGCAAAAAAACATTTTTGTTATCTAATTTTATCACTTATTATTACTGCTTGTTCTACAAATCCTTACAAAAGCACAGAAAAGGTTTACGATCAGCAGCTTAAAACTTTAGAAAATCAAATTACAAGCAAAGAAGCTAAGCCAATTCCTGCAATTACCCCTGTAGTCATTGACACTACTTATGCAGCACAATTAGGCATCGTAAAGGACACTTTATCTAAAACCGGATCTACTTACTTATTAAATGGAGTAAATACAGAATGGATTGGTACTGTGAACTTTAATTTAAGAAAACCAAGTTTTATTATTATTCATCATACTGCTCAGGATTCTATCCAGCAAACGATAAAAACTTTTACCCTAACAAAAACACAAGTAAGTGCTCATTATATAATTTCTGAGAACGGAAAAGTAGTTCAGATGTTGAATGATTATTTAAGAGCATGGCATGCCGGAGCATCGACTTGGGGAAAAAATACAGACATCAACTCTTCTTCTATAGGTATAGAACTTGATAACAATGGTTTTAAACCTTTTACTGAAGCACAGATTAGTAGTTTAGTAGCTCTTTTAACTAAATTAAAGAAAGACTACAACATTCCTACTCAAAACATTTTAGGTCATTCAGACATTGCTCCAGGCAGAAAACAAGACCCAAGTGCTTTATTTCCCTGGAAAACTTTAGCAGAAAAAGGATTTGGAATTTGGCCGGATGAAGTTCTGGAAGAAGCTCCTTTTGATTTTAAAATCGAACCTGCTTTAAGAATTATTGGTTATAACACTAAAAATTTGTCGGCAGCAATTATGGCTTTCAAATTACATTATATTCAAACGGATGTTACGCCAACTTTAGATCGAAAAACAATAGATACTATTTACTCGATTTATAAAAAGCAAATTCAGTAAAAAAGATAAGACATTAAAAATATAAAGCGCGTTTCTAAGCATTTAGAGACGCGTTTTTTTAGTAAAGTTTGCCACGAATTACACGAATTGAAATAAGAAAAATTTAACCACCATATCGCTACCTGCTTAAAGGATTAAAAGTTTTTTTACCACAAATTACACAAATTTACACAAATTAAGAATGTAAAATTTAGCTACTCCTGATAGCTATGAGGATAGAAAGATCAATACCTCTTTATATATACTTTTTATCACAACTCGAGCGACAGCGAACAGGCGAATCAATTACATCAATTCTTCGCACAACTTGAAACAAAAACTTAACATCAGAGACTGCACAAAAAAATAAAATGATTTTGTTTCACGCAGATTTGAAAAAGATCAAAGTAGATTAAAAGTTTTTTTACCACAAATTACACAAATTTACACAAATTAAGAATGTAAAATTTAGCTACTCCTGATAGCTATGAGGATAGAAAGATCAATACCTGTTTATCTATACTTTTTACCACAACCCGAGCGACAGCGAACAGGCGAATCAATTGCATCAATTCTTCGCACAACTTGAAACAAAAACTTAACATCAGCTACTGCACAAAAAAATAAAATGATTTTGTTTCACGCAGATTTGAAAAAGATTAAAGCAGATTAAAATGGATTTAATTTTTAAACTTTAATAATGAATATATTTGCGCAGATCTGCCCAAATCTTTTTAAATCTGCGTGAAAAAAGAGTTTATGAAGTCTTTCTCTTTGCCAGCACTCTATTCATCGCAAAAAAATTCAAATAAAAAAGCTGCCAAAACATTAGTGTGTTTCGACAGCTCCAAAAAAAAAAAAAAATATCAATCTTTATCTCTAGAAAGAGTATGTTGTAGCAATTAGTGCGTAGAATGATCCGCCTGTTGGTAAAGCATCTTTATCTAAAAAGATATCTTCTGAAGCAGCATCGTATCTTAACTCAGGAATTATCGTTAGTTTTCCAACTTTATAATTTAAAGAAACTGTATTTGCAAAAACACTAGATCCCATTAATGTTCCAACATTGGCTGCAGCATCTTTAGCATCGAAATATTCCATTCTGTAAGCTAAGCTCAATGATGGTTTGAAAGCATAATTAGCATATCCAACTACTGAAAACCAATCACCATCTAACTCGCTGTCGAAATCATTTTTAGTTTTAGCATATGTTGCATTAAATCCTAAAGAAAAAGCATCAGTAATTGTTTTTGATGCCACAAAATCGATTTGTGTTTTATTTTCATCAGATGGGATTACTATAGTTCCCGGAGTTGGATTTGTACTTCCTGATGTAAAGTTCAAATACGCACTTCCTGTTTCTCCTATATAACCCAATTGCGCTATATATGTTTTTTGAGTTGAACCGGCATCCATAGCTGATTTAAAATCAGTAGGATTTGTAATTCCTGCCATCGCAGTAAACTTTCCTGATGTATACTGTGCTTTTACTCCAGTATTAAAGAATGGCCCATAAGAAAAGGCGTAAGACATGCTGTAGTTTTTATTTCCTACCGCATCTAATACCTCATACCCTATATGTGTACCAAAACTACCTGCCACTACTTTAAATTCATCTGTTATCTGATAAGTGAAAAATAACTGTTTAATTAAAAATTTTGCATCAATATCTTTATCTGTTGTTTCATTATATGAAAATTCTCCTGCTCTTTTTCCGAAACCTAAGTCTACAAAAACAGAGGCTTTCCCAAATGTGTGTGCTGCCTGTACAGAGGCCATTCCTAATTCGAATGAATCTTGTGAGTTGGTAAAGCTCGTTAATCCGTTCATTTGTTTTGAAAAATCATATTTATAATAAGCATCTGCGGATCCTCCCCAAGTTGTTGCTGGCGAAGTCGTGGTTTCAGTATCTTCTTGAGCAAAAGCAAAAGAACTCGTTAACATCGCGGCAAAAATGTGTAATACTTTTTTCATGTGTAATTGGTTTTTGGTTATTAATTGATTCTGGTTAGTTAATCTTTTATATATGTATTGTAATACTATAAGTCCCTTTTTAAAACCTCTTTTCTGCCTCTAAAACATCTTCATTTTCATTAGCGAATTTATTAACTTTTGTATGAGTAGAATAACTGAAGTCTATTTTTTTGATGTTTTGATAGCAGAATTATGGATTACAAAAATTAAATTAACAATAATCGTGATTTGACATTTATAAAGAATATTTTTTGAAAATTCAACAACGGATTTTATTGTGTTTTTAACCAAAAACACACACTTAATCAAAATTACACATTAAAAATAACCACAAAACAACCAAAAAACTCATTCAAAAATAAAATACCCCCTAAAAAAATAGGGGTATTACTAAAACACAAAATAAAAATAAATCAAAACAAGCATTTATATAACAAATGATCCAGTTCAAGTTATAAAGTCTAAATTCCTACAAAAATACAATGCTAAAACTCTCATTTTGACAGATATTAAACCAAAATTTGTACAAGCGGATAGCACCAAATGATCCCAAAGAATGGAACAAAAAAAGGACGCACAATTGTGCGTCCTTATACCGATAAATTACCATTAAAATTAATCCCACGAATTTCTTCCTGGTCGCTTACCTATTTTTTATCACTGGAAAACAAATAGGCATTAGCATCCACACTAATCCCATATATTATATTTTTTGAAATATTGACGGGCGATGATTCCGGATTCTTTTAAATCTTCCATTTTCCATTTACCGGTAGATTTAGCTGATTTTTTCAAGATAGAACAGGTTTCATCTTTATCAGAAACAGACCAGGTAATCCAGCTTAGTTTTCTGGCTTCCATCCAATCGATATATTCCTGCCATGCTTTTAGATCTAACGGGCCATCACCTGTAGCTTCCATTCCTGCAGATTCTGATACAAAAATGGGTAAACCTTTATTTATAGCTGCATCTGTTTTATCTCTAAGTTCCTTACCATGTGTTGCAGCATAAAAATGCATTGTATACATTATATTAGTATAACCCAAAATAGGATCGGCTGCAGCAAGATCTACATCCTGATCCCAATGTGGGGAACCAACCAAAATAATATTTTTAGGATCATTTTCCCTGATCACTTTTATTACTTCTTCAGAATAGGCCTTAACCTCTGCCCAGCTTTCATGATCGGGCTCATTAAATATCTCATATATAATATTGGGATATTTAGAATATTTCTTAGAAATCTCTGCAAAAAACTCTTTGGCTTCTTTCAAATTAATATTATGACTGTGCCAATCGACAATGACATAAATATCAGATTTAATCGCTCCTTTTATAACGGCTTCGATTTTTTCTTTCGAAAATTTCGGATCCTTCAGGTAGGAGTATTCTCCAAGCTCAACACCCATAGCAGCACGAACAACATTACAGTTAAAATCTTTTTTGAGCCATTGAACTGCTTTTTCATTATAAAACCTTGGCCACATACTATGCCAGCCAAAACTCATTCCTCTTAAAACAATAGGTTTATTGCCACTATCTACTAATTGAGTGCCCGAAACACTAAGATATCTATGTGTTTTAACCTGGGCATTTAGAAATGTAAAAGCGAACATAAAAGTGACAAGAAATATTTTATTCTTCAACTTCATAATAAAAGATTTAATAAGATAATTTTAATGTAATCACATCATGAGAAGCAAGCTCTGAAACAAAACTCTTCTTCGTACTTCCTATTTCTTTATTCTTCCAAAGGTCTTTCAATTTGTAAATTGTTTTATTAAAATCGGCTTCATAACCAAAATCTGCATCTTTGATTAAATGCTTTTTCCAATCGAAATTAATCTTTTTACTTACTTCACTTCTATTCAAAAAAGTAACTGCCCAATTTCCATCTGATAAAGGTTTTACCCAAACTTCCAATCCGTCTTCTGCTGAATATTTAAACCCCTGAATTCCTAATTTATCCTGATTTATTGCGATCAAATCTTTATTGGTTAAAATTGCCAGAGTTTCTTTAGACATTTTTCTGAAATCATTTCCGGCTACAAGCGGAGACGAAAGCATACACCAAATGGCAAAATGCGATTTATCTTCGGTGTCATTCATTTCGTTTCCAACTTCCATCATATCAAAATCATTCCAATGATCAGGACCTGAATATTTACGAATATCTTTTCTCATTTCGGCTATCTTCATAAATCCCCATGATGACCAATTTTCAGGATGTTTGAATTCACAATCGAAACAAGGATAAATGTCGCCCGAGATTCTCCAAAGGTTTCCAACCGGTTTGCCCCACTCCCACGGTTGGTTATCTCCCCATTCGCAAAGACTAAAAACAATAGGTCTTCCGGCAATTTTTAGTGCGTTGCTCATTGTTGTATAGGCTTCCGGAGCGGTAATTCCTTTTGTATTGCACCAATCATATTTAAGAAAATCAATTTCTAGTTTAGCATAAAATCTCGCGTCCTGATATTCATAACCACGAGTTCCCGGATAACCTGCACAAGTTTGCGTTCCTGCACAATTATACAATCCAAATTTTAATCCTTTGCTATGCACATAATCTACCACAGCTTTCATTCCGTTTGGAAACTTTACTGGATCGGGAACCAAATCTCCATTAGCATCACGCTCTCTTGTCATCCAGCCATCATCTAGAACAATATAATTGTATCCTGCGGCAGCCATTCCTGACGAGACCATTATATCTGCGGTTTCTTTTACTAATTTTTCGTCGATACTTGTACCAAAGGTGTTCCAGGAATTCCAACCCATAGGAGGTGTCATGGCTAAACCTTCGAATTTTCCTGCTGTTTGTGTATGTGTATTTCCCTGGCTAAAGCTAAAATTGAACCAGATTAAAAAGGCGAATACTACTATTGATTTTTTCATTATAATTTATTTTTGATATTTTTTATTCTTTATAATATTGAAGAATGCTTTAATTTAATACATTAGTAATTAACGATATAAAAAACTCCAAATCGATTAGCTCGAAATGGAGTTCTTTTTTTAAGAACAACTTTTTTTAATTCACAACTAAATTTTTAGTTTTTACCGTTCCATTTGGATACGTTACCTGAACAATATAAATTCCTGCAGTCAAAGATGGCCCTATAGCCGTTCTGAGCGGAATATAGGTACTTGGACCCAATAATGAAAATGTAAATTTTAAAGCACCTGAACTATTATAAATTCTACAAGTTGCCGGAGCTTGCGATGAAACTGCAGTTGCTACGATAGTAATATATCCATCACTATACGGATTTGGCGATACCGTAAATTCATAATTTGGACCCGGATTTGGCGTGTTATTTATACAACCTGTTAAGTTTAACGAAACCGAATTACTATATGTGGTCGACGATACAGTATTCGACTGACATCCTGATAGTGATGTTGTACTTGTTACATCATACAAAAAATAAGATTGCCCGTTTAATGGTAATTTTAATTCAAATACATTTTTTGAGGTTTGTGTTACTATAATACTGGGATCCGGCACTCTTGGTGCGATTGAAAAATTTGTGTTTGGGCTTGGATTTGGATCTGTTGTTACGGTTAATGTTATAATATGATATTGACTGGTACAATAATCATTTGTTTTTGTTACAAGGTAATTAGGCTGTACAGGCACTTCTGGCGCAACGAATGTAATTTGTTTTACTGCTACAACCGTACCTCCGCTTTTAAATTCTACTTTGAGAATTTCTCCTCCGGCAATAAATCCCGGGTACTTATACAAAACTTTAAAAAGCGTCAAAGGCGATGGATTTCCTGAAAAGGTTACCAGTGGATCTGTACAAGACCACACTACCTCATCATAAGGTACACTTGGTGCTACCACTGAATAAGAAGGATTTGAGGCTACACAATAAGGATTTAAGCCTGTAATTTCCTGAGCATTTGACCGATAGCCCATTAAAATTAAAATAAAACTTAATAAACAAAGTTTTAGTTTGGTTGAAAATTGAAAGTCATTTTTTTTCATAAATTCTCTTTTTTGGTTTGTTAATATGAAATAAATTTAACCAGAAAAACAGATAAAAAAAGATACTATTTTCTCAAATAGCAGTACTAAACAATCATACAACAAACTGATTATCAGCAAACAAATAAATTTTCATAAAAAATATTCCCTAATTGAATGAATTAGGGAATACTTTAAACAAAACTCAAAATAAAAACCTTCTTTTATAAGAAACCTATGTCATCAAAATACACAATTCCAGGTTCACCTGAATATTCCTGAATGTTTAATGAACTTATCGTTGCACCAATCTTATCTGCTTTAAGATCCGAAAACGGAATTGAAAGATTATTCCACTCTCCCGCTTTTACCTCAACAGAAAAACCTGTAGCCCAAGGTAAATCAGTTGCGATAGAAAAGAAAAGTTTAGTTGTTTTTACAGGGAATACAGAAATCTTCAAATAACCATAATCTGCAACATTAATAGAATTAAACCCTATAGACATACCTGTCCAACCCTCATTATTTGTTCTTTTAATAGAATAAGTACCACGATTTACTCTTTCTGTATTTTGAAAATCCTGAGTACCTCCCCAGCCACCGTCCCAAACTGGTGAAGCTACTCCTGAAAAGTTATCACCATACAATAAATATCTCACACCCAGCGTAGCAATATTTGAAACACCATAAACTGTTTGTACCGTTACAAGAGCATTAGAACCATAATCTGCCGGAACCGTTACTTGTATTTCTGTTTTAGATAATACTTTAAACGTAACAACTTTGTCGTCAAACTTAACATTTTGTACTTGCACAAAATTCAGACCTTTAACAATAATATCTTCTCCAGGAGAAGGAGACGCATTAGACACGCCTTCAATTACCGGAGCCGGAGGATCTAAAGATATTACGTTGTCTAAAACATTTACAAAACCATTTGTACCATAATAATCTACTCCCGGAGCAGGTTTATCAGATCCGTTTACTTTTAAAACGCCATTTGTAACATTTACACTTAGCAAATAAAGATCTGCATCTTCTGCATTCGCCATTGTAGACAATTCGCCAGTTGTTAGATAATCAGCCTGTACACCATCTAAATAGCCTACTCTCTTTTTTACTCCTTTTACAACATGACTTAAAACCACCTCTCTTAAAACATCTACCGGAACCAGTGTGATATCAGGATATCCAAGCGAATTTACATAACCGCTTTTTACCAAATAAGCATCAAAAGCAGCATCTGTAGGAATAAAAAAAGTAAAATCGTCGGGTTTATCAAAAGTAGATTTTAATCCTGCCAAATCTATAGCTTTGGTAAAAGTCGCTAAATTAGTATTGGCTGCGATTATCCCGTAAACTGAGTTATAATTTTGCTGAGCGCCTCCAACATCTTCAATCGTATCATCGCAGGAAGAAGCCATTGCAAGCAAAAGTGCGCCTAATGCAATTTGTTTTAATTTATATAATATTTTCATAAGTTTTCTTTTTAGTAATTTTTACATCTAAAGAATTAAAAGAATTATTCTTAAATTTTGAATGACTCTTTTAATGTCTATTCACTATTTTAATATCAGACCCAAATCATCAATATAAATGGTATTCCCTCCCGCTTTACCTCCAAACTCTTGAAAAGTAATCTTATTTAGCTCTGTCGGATTATTAAAAGCACTGAACGGAATTTCAACATAAGTCCAGTCAGATGAAAAGTCGTATGAAGGTTTAATTACGTCACTTCCATTTAGGAAAACACCAATTTTACCAGCATTTTGCCCTCTTAAACTCACTCTGATTCCTTTATATCTAGAAAGATCAACTTGAGAGATAACGACCATAAATTCTAATCCTCCCCATTGATGAGCGGTCCATGAAATACATTTTGCACCTTGTTTAGGATCTTTAGTATAAGCATCGTTATAAGGATTAGCTGCATTCCATAACGCATAACCACCACTTAGCGAAGTATAAGCATCGTCGTAAATAGCACTTCCAAATGATTGTCCCGCAACGGTTGTACCTGAAACATTGGTAACAGATAATCTTTTGTACTGAATATCGTCCGGCACTTTTACTGTAAGCTCTGTTAATGAAGAAGAAATTGGTTCGACTTTAGTGGTTCCAAAATTTACAACCGGACGAAGGAAATAATCACCAGTAATTGTGATTATATCTCCGGGAGTAGGATTAATAGGAAAACCTGTAATACTAGGAAAAGGAGGTCTCACTTTTACGGAATAAACTAATGTTCCGATATTAGTAACCAATTTCATCTCATCCATTTCGTTATAATAAGGAGTATCTGAATCGACAGTTACCACAATCACATTATCAGTAACCAGGGTTGGATTAAATATAGTTTCTAAACCATTAAAAGAAATTGTTTTTAAAGTCGAAAAACCAGAACCTCTAATAATATAAGTATTACCCGCATTGATAACATCTGTTGGCACATCGACCTGTCTGTCACCCTCTATCAAGGGATCATCTATAACCGATTTGCTAATTCCCGTTATGGCTAATGTACCCGAAGAACCTCCGTCGTCATTAGAACAAGAATTAAGTAAGAAAATTGAAACTGAAGCCAGTAAATAAAACTTCAATGCCAGTATTTTTTTTATATTTTTCATGATTGTTTTTTCTTTAAGGTTTATTTAAAAACGTAAGGAACCGGAGCTTCTTTTAATTTTGGATTTTTCCTAACATCATTCGCTGGTTTAGGAAAAATAAAATCAGTTTCTACAGGTGTATAATGTTTTACTCCTTCATAATCAGAACCTCTGTCTTGTTTCGAAATAATATCAATAGCCTCAGCTCTTGGCAATCTTCCTAAATCATACCAGAATTCTCCCTCAAAAGCAAACTCTACTCTACGCTCTTGAAACAACGCTTTTTTGGTCAATGGTACATTAACGCCTAATTCAGCTAATCCCGCTCTTTTTCTGATTTTATTAAAAGATGCTTTAGCCGCAGGATCACTAGTTTCGCTCGCTCCAGCCAAAATTGCTTCGGCATGAATTAATAAAAGATCAGCATAACGCATGATATAATTACAGTTGCTCATCGCACCCCAATTGTCTGCCGGACCAGTTTCGCCTGTTTCCTGACCTACAACATATTTTTTTACTGCTGCTCCTGTTGCATCTAAAACATTTGGATATTTTGCTTTATCTAATGTAAACCCTACTACATCATCTCCTTTTAGTGCCGGATAAGTATCTCCGTAAATCATATAAGATTCTTTTCTTCTTACGTCTCCTATTTCAAAAGCTTCCTGAATATCATTGCTAGGAATATATACAGCTCCATAAGATACTCTGTCATTTAAAATATCTAAACCATATTGCACATTCGAAAAATTTCCTGCCTGATATTCGTTTACAGCTCCAGACCATTGCCAGGAATAAATAGACTCTTCGTTATTGTTTTTACTAGTCAAAAACAAATCGGCGTAATTAGGTAAAAGACCAAATTCTCCTGAATTAATTACTTTCTCCGCCATTAATTTTGCGTTTGGATAATCTCTTTCATAAAGATATACTTTAGCCAAAAATGACTCTGCAGTTCCTTGAGAAACAAAAACATTCTCTGTACTTCCTCCTCTTAATCTCACTTTTGATTTAAGGTTTGCCGCAGCATATTTTAAATCATTTTCGATGAATTTATAAACATCTTCGATTCTATTTGTATTCACCATCGGGTTTTTAGCAAGTGCTAAATTATCCTCGATGATAGGCACCGGACCAAACAAACGAACTAAATAAAAATAAGAAACTGCTCTGAAAAAATGAGCCTCGGCAATGGTATTTTTAATTACAGCCGGACTTACACCTTCTTTTGCATTTTTATCTAAATTATTAATCAAATCATTTGATTGTGCAATAATACTAAAACAAGATCTCCACGGATCTGATAAGATGAAACTGTCTGAAGTTAATTTAAACTGAATTACTTCATTTCCGTCAACATTAGACCAGCAGTTTCCTGATGACAATTCCGAAAGCGCGTAAAAACATTTAGTATAAAACGGCGCCCACATTCTTCCGTACATTCCGTAAGTAGTGCGCTGCACCTGCTCATCCGAAGTATAAAAGTTATCGCTAACATATCCATCCTGTACAGGTCGATCTAAGTAATCATCACTACACGAAGCAGATAAAGCCAGTAAAACAAAAACTGCTAAGCTTTTAAAATTTATTTTATATATTTTCATAATAGTTTTTATTAAAATTCAACATTCATCCCAAAAGTAATTGTGCGGTTTGTAGGGTAACGTCCCGAATCAATTCCGCTCAATAAAGCATTTTGGTTGTAGTCTCCAATTTCCGGATCATAACCAGTGTATTTTGTGAAAGTGTAAAGATTTTGAACACTTGCATAAAATCTTAATTTGCTTAATTTAGTTTTAGAAATCACATCTGATGGTAAACTATATCCAAAGGTTAACTGCGAAATTTTCAAATAAGAACCATCTTCTACATATCGATCAGAGATGGCAATATTTGGATGTCCGTCTCCGCCGTCTGGTCTAGGATATTTTGCATTAGGATTATCCGGTGTCCAGAAATCTGCCGCTTCTGCTAATTGATTTTCGTATAAACGTTGATTTTTCGTTGCAGCTCTTCTGGTTAAGTTCATTACTTTATTCCCTTGAGATCCTGTCAAGAAAACAGAAAGATCAAGATTTTTGTATCTAAATTGATTGTTGAAACTATAAATAAAGTCAGCCTGTGGATTCCCGATATACGTTAAATCCTTTTCGTCGATCAATCCGTCTTTGTTTTGATCTACATATTCTACATCTCCCAGAACACTTTTTACTGCTTTGTTTCCTGTATAAGGAATTGGCGCATTTGCTAATTGTTCATTTGTTCTAATGATTCCTACCGTTTGGTATCCGTAAAACTGACCTATTGGCTGACCAACTTCACTTTTCGTTACTGTTTTAGTCGTATAACCATTTACCTGAACATCTTTTATTAAATCAAAATTATCAACCAAGCTCAACAATTTGTTGTTGTTTTTAGAGAACATAAGAGTAGCATCCCATGAAAAGTTTTTAGAAAAACTGTTCGAATATTTAAGCGTTGCCTCAATACCCTGATTTCTCATACTTCCTAAGTTTACTGTTGGCGCTGCCAAACCACCCTGATATTGCTCTAAACCTGTAACGTAACTTGGCAAAGGCAATACGAATAAAAATCCTGAAGATTGTTTTCTGTAAACATCAATAGTGGCAAACAATTTCGATTTAAATAAACTAAAGTCCAGACCTAAGTTACTGTCTTCTGCTTTTTGCCATGTTAAATCCGGATTGGCAATATTACCCGCAGTAAAGAAATTCCCTAAAGCCGATTTTATTGTCTGAATATTAGACCCATACAATCCGCCGCTAATATTTTGGTTTCCTGTTTCACCATATCCAATTCTAAATTTAATATTGTCGATATACTCTTTTGTACCTTCCATGAATTTTTCATTCGAAAGTTTCCAAGATCCTGAAATCGACGGAAAGTAACCCCATCTTTTATCTTCGGCAAAATTCGAACTTCCGTCAGCTCTTACTGTAGCCTGCAAAAAGTATTTATTATCAAAGTTATAATTTAAAGATCCTAAGAAAGAGTATAAAGCATTTTCTCCTTTATATTCGCTGGCTACTAATGTTTTTTGGTCTCCAAGATTTATAGAGTGAACATCATTACTTAATAAACCACTTATAGACTGACTGCCTCCAAACCAATGAGAATCATTTGCCTCCTGAAGCGCCATAACATTAAAGTTATGTTTCCCTAAAGAAATATTATAGGTAAGCATATTTTTAAGATTCAGTCCGTACCAGGTATTCGATCTTTCCTGAAGCTGATTTACCTTATTTACAGCAGCTCCCCATGCATAAGTAGGCTGAAATCCTTCAAAGTTTTGGATATTGGTCGAACCTCCAAATTCAAAACGATAATCTAATCCTTTTGCTAATTTTACAGTAGCATAAAAATTTCCCTGAAAATTCTTTTGTACCAGATAATTTGTATTCATCAAAGTACTGGCAACAGGATTAATCCATGCGCCTTGTGTACCATCTTTAGGCGGTCCGGCATAAGTCCCGTCTAAATTTTTAACCGCTACATCCGGAGTCGATAATATTGTTGTACCAATAATACCATCGCTATATCCTTCAATAGTTATATTTTGGTTTGTGATTCCTGTATTAATAGTGATACCCATTGTCAGCCAGTCTTTCACTTTAGCCTCCAGATTGGTTTTAAAAGTATATCTTTTAAAATCAGATCCAATAACAACTCCGTCCTGATTCAAATATCCTCCGGAAACATAATAACTCATATTATCCTTTGCTCCTGAAAAAGACAACTGGTGACTTGTCATCAAAGCTGTTCTGTATATTTCGTCCTGCCAGTTTGTACCTTTCCCTAAAACCGAAGGCACTGCAAATTCATCTCTTGGCGCTACACCGTAATATTGAGCCAATGCATTTTGTTGTGTAGCATACTGACTAAGATCCATTGTTTTAAGTAGTCTTGTAACATTTTGTGTAGAAAAAGCAGTATCATACGTTATTTTTCCAGTTCCTTTTTTACCTTTTTTAGTAGTAATAATTACAACACCATTCGAAGCCCTTGAACCATAAACCGCAGCAGAAGCAGCATCTTTAAGAATGTCCATAGTCTCAATATCATTCGGGTTTAAAAATGCCAACGGGCTATTGGTTACACTTCCTGTATTTGTACCAATATAACCACTAACAATTGTTCCTCCTGTAGCCTGATTTGTAGCGTCTCCTGAAATAGGAATACCATCTACAATATATAACGGTTCATTACTACCACCTAACGATGCACTACCACGAATCTTTACAGAAATACTTCCTCCCGGTTTTCCTGAATTATTGGTAACAACAACCCCGGCAGCTCTACCCTGAAGTAATTGCTCTACTGTTACTTGTTGAGAATCCTTAAAATCCTTTGCCGTTACTGATGAAATTGCACCTGTAACATCTTTTCTTTTCTGGTTACGATACCCAACGTTTACAAGCACTTCACGTAAATCCTCGGCACTAAGTTTTAAAACTACGTTTATCTTGCCTCCGTTTTTTACATTAATGGTCTGAGTAACATATCCAATAAACGAAACTGAAATACTAGCGTTCGCTGGCGCATCAATAGAATAGTTTCCGTCAAAATCTGTTGAAACTGATTTCTTAGTTCCTGTTACCATGACATTTGCGCCTGGTATCGAAAGTCCTTTTTCATCAGATACTATTCCTGTTACCTTAACCTGAGCTGTAATACAATTACTGGTCAGCAACAAAAATAAAATCAAAGGAACTACTCTGTGGTTAGCGTTCCAATGAATGAAGTTAGTCATTAGTTTTTTCATAATAAATGTTTGGTTAGTTTAAATTTGTTCTTAATTCAAGTCATAAAAAAAAGGATTGTATTTATTTCTTAAATTATTTAACAAATCTATAACACAAGTAAACATTAAATCGATAGTATTATATCATTTGATGATAATATTTTTACTATAACGTTTTAAAAAAACACATATGAAAATAAAAAGTATAAAAAATTACATTATTCGCAAATCAACCCTATTAAATTACTTGATCTTATAAATAAAATTAATGAATTCGCTTAAAAGCAAACGATTTCGTTAAAAATAATATTTGTTTGTGCAAAAAAAGTATCACTACAAAATACGTTTTAATCCAGAAAAATCTTCTCTATATTGGCTGGGTGTGCAATTTTTAATAGCTTTAAAACTACGATTAAAATTGGCAATGTTATTAAAACCCGATTTAAAGGCAACCTCAGAAACGCTCATATCTTTTTCTACCAGCCAGCGTGCCGCATACCCAATTCGGATATCATTGATATAGTTTACAAAAGTTTTTCCCGTACGTTTTTTAATAAATCGGTTAAAAGAAATAATCGACATACTCGCAACACTGGCAACATCCTCTAAAGTTATTTTTTCTGCAAAATGTTTCTGCACATATTCATAAACCAGCTTCATTTTATCATAATCATCAAACGTATCATAATCTACAGTATAAGTCGACAGCAAACGTTGATTCCTGGAATTTGCCAAATCATATAATAAAGAAGTAATTTCTAAAAAATAGTCCATACCATCTAATTTAGAAAGCTTTACCAGTCTTGGAGTTAATTCTTCGGCTACTTTTTTCGAAAATAAAATACCGTGAATCGATCGGTTAAACATATCCCGAATAGGATTCATAATACGTCGTGACAATAAAGATTCATGAAAAAGATCGTTATGAAACTGAATCGTAATTTCGTGAATTTTTTTGCTTGTACATTTATTTAATTCCCAACCGTGATATAAATTTGGACCAATCAAAACCAATTCGACACTGTCAATTTCTTCAATATTATCACCCACGACACGCTTCACTCCTTTGCCATTTAAAATAAAATTAATCTCAAATTCCGGATGATAATGTACCGGAAAATCAAAACTATCTTTTACTCTGTCGAAAACTAAAAAACTATCTCCAGCCGAAAGCGGAGCGATTTCTCTATAAAAATTTTTAGTGCTGCTCATCTTTAAGAACTATTTTAAGAAGTGATATTGAATTTTTTATTTGCAATAATATGATATATAATTGATAAAATAATATTAATTACACGATAAACATCCCATTATCTTTGAAAAATAGAATTATCATTTTTATAAAAACAACATTGATAATAAACATTAATCATTTTTAATGCAATAAGTTTTTATAGTTTTGATAATTATAACCCAAAAACAATAATGATTTAAAGATTAAAAAAATGAAGATTTTATAAGCTGTTTTTGAATTGTTACTTTTACACTTATATCACTGATAAACAACCATATTTCTAATGAAAAAAAACATAATAATAGTAATAGCAGCAATATTCATAGGCACTTCTTGTTCATCGCAACAATTTATAAGTAATACTAATTTGTCACTTTCAGATAAAAAAGCTACACCAGAAACCGTTTCTTTATATAAAAAGCTCAATCAATTAACTCAGAAAGGATACATGTTTGGTCATCAGGATGATCTTGCTTATGGTGTAAACTGGAAATATGAAAATGGTCGAAGCGATATAAAAGATGTCGTAGGCGATTATCCTGCCGTTTATGGCTGGGACCTTGCGGGTCTTGAAAAAGACAGTCCTGATAATATAGACGGAATTCCATTTACAAAAATGAAACAATTTATAGAAGAAAGCCACGAAAGAGGCGGAATCACCACTATAAGCTGGCATTTTGACAATCCGGCAACCGGAAAAAGTGCCTGGGATAACACACCAAATTCATTAAAAACAGTTTTACCCGGCGGTGAAAACCATCAAAAATTTACCGTTTGGTTAGACAAAGCAGCCAATTATCTATTATCGCTAAAAGATAAAAAAGGAAAAAATATTCCAGTGCTTTTCAGACCTTATCATGAACTTACCGGAGGCTGGTTCTGGTGGGGAAAAGGAAATGGTACGCCTGAAGAATTCAAATCGGTATGGAAATTTACTTTTGATTATCTGCAAAAAAAGGGAGTTCATAATTTAATTTATATTTACAATACAAGCAGTTTCAGTTCGAAAGAAGATTTTTTGGCAAACTATCCGGGTGATAATTATGCTGATGTTATAAGTTTCGATTCTTATCAAAATAACGACGACAAACAAGGTGAAAAATTCATTGCAGAAGTTCAGAATCAGTTAAAAATCATCAAGGAAATTGGCATTGAAAAACACAAATTAATTGCCATTGCAGAAGCGGGTTACGAAGCAATTCCAGACCCAAAATGGTGGACAGGAACTTTATCAAAAGCTATTGGTGATTATAAAATTTCCTATGTTTTATTATGGAGAAACCACGGCTGGCAGGAAAAAGAACAAAAAATGCATTATTACGCGCCATATACAGGACAAATAAGCGCAAAGGATTTTGTTGATTTTTATAATCTCGACAAAACTTTATTCGAAAAAGACATTAAAAAAAATTAAAAATTGAGAATTAAAAATTAAAAATCTGCTTGATCTGCGTGCTAAAAAATCAACACATAGAAACAGAGATTTTTTTTAAAATTAAAAATTGAGAATTAAAAATTAAAAATCTGCTTAAATCTGCGTGATCTGCGTGCAAAAATTTCAACACATAGAAACATAGATTTTAAGATATGGCATTCAAAATAAATTCTGTTTTTATCCGCGTTTTTACGAAGTGAATCCGTTTTATCCGCGTCAAAAAATCAACGCATAGAAACATTAAAATAACTAACCAAATCTAAATTACAACCATTAAAAAAAGCCTGATGCACGACAAAATTAGTTTAAAAGAAAAAATAGGATACGGTCTTGGAGACGCAGCATCTTCGATGTTCTGGAAAATCTTCAGTATGTATCTTCTATTTTTCTACACCGATGTTTTCGGATTGGCGCCTGCCGTTGTAGGAACCATGTTTTTGATTACCCGAATCTGGGATTCTTGTTTTGACCCAATTGTGGGAATCATCGCCGACCGAACAAAAAGCAAATGGGGAAAATTCAGACCTTATCTATTATGGGTTGCGGTGCCGTTTGCCGTAATTGGCGTGCTGACGTTTTACACACCAGATTTTGACGAAAAAGGAAAAATAATTTATGCCTATGTAACTTATTCGGCCATGATGATGATTTATTCCTTAATCAATGTGCCGTATGCATCGCTTTTGGGCGTAATGTCATCTGACCGAAAAGAAAGAAATACGTTATCCTCTTACAGAATGGTTTTTGCCTTTGGAGGAAGCCTTCTGGCACTTTGGCTTATTGAACCTTTAGTAAATTATTTCGGCGGAAGCCTAAACTCTAAATCAGGATGGCTTACCACAATTGCTGTTTTTGGAGTAATTACAACTGCTTTTTTCTGGGCTTGTTTTTTATTCACCAAAGAAAGAGTAAAACCAATTTCAGACGAAGAAAACAATTTAAAGGAAGATTTAAAAGATTTATTAAAAAATAAACCGTGGTGGATTTTACTCGGAGCCGGAATTGGTGCTTTGGTTTTCAACTCGATTCGTGACGGAGCTGCCGTTTATTATTTTAAATATTATGTAAGCAGCAGTGTGAATTTTGATTTCTCACTTTTCGGAACCGATTTTCACATGACGCCAACTTCAATCTATTTGGTTTTAGGACAAGCAGCCAACATCATCGGGGTAATTATCGCTACGCCAATTGCTAATAAAATTGGTAAAAAGAAAACCTTTTTTGGTGCCATGGCTTTAGCTGCAATCCTTAGTTTGATTTTCTATTTATTCGGGAAAGAAGAAATATTCTTAATCATGAGTTTTCAGGTTTTAATTAGTATTTGTGCCGGTTGTATTTTCCCGCTAATCTGGTCCATGTATGCAGATAGCGCCGATTATTCTGAATGGAAACAAGGACGCAGAGCAACAGGATTGGTTTTCTCAGCATCCTCAATGTCACAAAAATTTGGATGGACTATTGGCGGAGCCGGAGCCGGATGGCTTTTGGGTTATTACGGCTTTCAGGCCAATGTCGAGCAAACCGCCACAGCTCAAAACGGAATTCAGTTAATGTTAAGCATTCTCCCTGCCATAGCAGCCCTAATATCAGTTGCTTTTATAGCATTCTATCCATTATCCGAAGAAAAACTTCAGGTAATCGAACAAGATTTAAACGAAAAACGAGACCAAAGCAATTAAAAATACAGATACAGAAATCTATTTATATGACAGCAATAGCCACTTCAACTACATTTCAGGATAGAAAAGTAGCATTAGAAAAAGAACATAAAATACTGATCGAGCAAAAAAATGCTCCTCAGGATCATGCCGGAAACGGTATATACGAACGCTACAAAAACCCGGTTGTTACAGCAGCCCACGTACCATTGAACTGGCGTTTTGACCTTAACGAAAAAACCAATCCGTTTTTACAGGAACGCATAGGAATGAATGCCGCTTTTAATGCAGGCGCCATGAAATGGAACGGAAAATATTTGCTTGCCGTTCGTGTAGAAGGAATCGACAGAAAATCTTTTTTCGCTATAGCGGAAAGTCCAAACGGAGTGGATAATTTTAAGTTTTGGGAGAAACCATGCGTGATTCCGCAAACCGAAGAACCGGATACAAATGTGTACGATATGCGTTTGATTCATCATGAAGACGGTTGGGTTTATGGTATTTTTTGTACCGAAAGAAAAGATCCAAAAGCACCAAAAGGAGATACAAGTTCGGCTGTAGCCAATGCTGGAATTGTACGTACGAAAGATCTCGTAAACTGGGAAAGGCTGCCGGATTTAATTTCGAATACAGGACAACAGCGTAATGTAGTTTTGCATCCGGAATTTGTAAACGCAAAATATGCTTTATACACACGTCCGCAAGATGGTTTTATCGATGTTGGAGCTGGTGGCGGAATTGGTTTAGGCTACGTTGATGATATGACAAACCCAGTTGTAAAAGACGAGAAAATCATCTTCGGGAAACAATATCATACGATTTATGAATTGAAAAATGGTCTTGGCCCCGCTCCTATTAAAACCGAAAAAGGCTGGTTGCATTTGGCTCATGGAGTTCGTAACACCGCAGCTGGATTGCGTTATACACTTTATATGTTTATGACAGATTTACATGATATCAGCAAAGTAACGCACGTTCCTGCAGGACATTTTATGGGACCTGAAGGAATCGAAAGAGTTGGCGATGTATCGAATGTTTTATTCTCAAACGGATGGATTGAAGATAATGACGGAACCGTTTATGTGTATTACGCATCATCAGATACGAGAATGCATGTTGCCGTTTCATCAGTAGAAAAACTGGTTGATTATGTTACCAATGCTCCCGCAGATACTTTTATTTCTGCAGGTTCTGTGAAAACCATCATCAATCAAATCGAAAAAAACAATACAATTTAATTACCGTGTCAGTACAACTAAAGCAACTTAAAACAGAATTATCAGCTGAACTTGATTCTATTTTAAAATATTGGGCAAAACATACTTTAGACAGTGAAAATGGAGGTTTTATTGGTCAGATTGATTACAACGATCATATTATCGCCAATACTGAAAAAGGTTCTGTATTAAATGCCCGAATTTTATGGAGTTTTTCTGCAGGCTATAAAGCAACCCAAAACGAAAGTCATAAAAAAATTGCCAAACGTGCTTTTGAGTTTCTTTCGGATTCTTTTTATGATCCCGAATTTGGAGGTTTATTTTGGAGTATTAATGCTGACAGAACTCCAAAAGATACCAAAAATCAGATCTACGCTTTAGCTTTTGCGATCTATGGATTATCTGAATATTATGCTATTTCTAAAGACGATAAAGCTTTAGAAATAGCCATCAATTTATATTTAAAGATTCGGGAACACAGTTACGATCCCGTAAACAAAGGTTATCTGGAAGCTTTTACAAGAGATTGGCAGCCCATCGAAGATTTGCGTTTGAGCGATAAAGATGCCAACGAAAAAAAAACCATGAATACGCATTTGCATATTGTTGAAGCCTATGCAAATTTGTTTAAAGTCTGGAAAGACAAAAAACTGCAAAGTGATATTATTGAATTATTAGAAACAATCGAGAAACATTTCATCAATACCCAAACAGGTCATTTACGATTATTTTTTGATGAAAACTGGATCGAAAAGCCAGACGTAATTTCATACGGTCATGATATCGAAGCGGCTTGGCTTTTGTTGCAATGTGCAGAAATTTCTGAAGATGAAACTCTAATAGCCAATTATAAAAAACACGCCGTTCAGATGGCTGAAGTTACTAAAGAAGGCCTAGATTCTGATGGCGGTTTATGGTATGAACTCGATCCCGAAAAGAACGAATTAGTAGCCGAAAAACACTGGTGGGTTCAGGCCGAAGCTTTAATTGGTTTCTATAACGCTTACCAATTAACCGGTGATGAAACGTATTTAGACATCGTTTATAAAAACTGGGAGTTTATAAAAAAGTACATTTTAGACAAAGAAAACGGAGAATGGTTTTGGGGAATTAATCGCGACTATTCTTTGATCGAAAAAGACAAAGCCGGTTTCTGGAAATGTCCGTATCATAATAGTCGGGCTTGTTTAGAGCTGATTAACCGAATTTTATAAAATTTAATTGGTTGTTTAACAAATAAATTAGTTGTGAAAAAAAGTTAAATAACGGACAAATCTCTCACGATGTAACGCTCAAACGTTCTGTTTGTCATTTCGACGAAGGAGAAATCTTCGTGAGAAGCTCGTCAAAGATTGGACTCTAGTTGCGGAGTTACTTGCGAAGATTTCTCCTTCGTCGAAATGACATAAAATGAGAAAAAATCTTAACTTAATTACATTGTCCCATAGGGACTACACTTATTAACTAGCAACTTAAATTAATTACATAAAAAGGCTAACTAACCAAATTAAACCACAAAAAATGAAAATCAATTTCCTTAAAATAGCATTTTTAAGTCTGTCGATTTTGACTTTGGCAAGTTGCTCTTCAAACGACGAATCAGATCCTGAGATTATCATTGAACCACCAGTTTTAAACCCAAGCAATCTGTTGACGACACAAAACGTGACAACTTTTATGGTTGATGCAAATGCTACCAAAGAAACTGTAGCTTTATTTTATAACTTAAAAAAATTGGCCAAAACTAAAGTTGCCATTGGTCAGCAAGACGCTTTTAATAGTTTTTATCAGGATAATGGCGGTGAATCTGATATTAAAAAAAACACAGGTTTCGATCCTGCAATTTTAGGTTCTGATTTTATGTTTATTACCGACAAGAACAATAACAATCAGGCGGATAACTGGTTTTATCAACAAGAAGAAAAACTTGTAAACGCTACAAAAGCCGCTTATGCGAAAGGAATAATCAATACCTTTTGCTGGCATTTGAGAGAGCCTAGTAAAGAGGATTCTTTTTATACAGCCGATATGACGGCTGACCAGAAAGCAAACGCTTTTAAAAGCATTTTGCCTGGTGAAACCCATCACGAATGGTACAAGAAAAAATTAGACAAAATTGCCAGCGTCCTTTTGAATTTAAAAGGTTCGAATGGTGAATTGATTCCGATAATCTTCAGGCCTTTTCATGAATTTGACGGAAGCTGGTTTTGGTGGGGCGCTAATTTTGCCACTGCCGAAGAATACAAAACAGCTTATCAGTTTACAGTAGATTATTTAAAAAATACCAAAGGCGTTCATAATGTTCTTTATGCTTTTTCACCTGACAACTCATATACTACAGAAAGCAATTATTTAAGTAGATATCCCGGTGATAAATATGTAGATATTTTAGGAATGGACAATTATGGTGATTTTGATAATCAAGGACAATCTGGTGCTACCAAAGCCAATTCTAAACTAAAAATAATTTCTGACTTGGCTAAAGCCAAAGTAAAAATTGCAGCATTAACAGAAACAGGTTACCAGGTTACAAGTACAAAGGCGCCAATAACAGATTGGTTTTCGACTTACTTGTACAGCGCATTGACATCAAATAACATTGAGGTTAGTTATGTCATGCTTTGGAACAACAACAAAGATGCTTATTTTGTGCCAAATGGTTCGGTTTCGAATGCGGCGGATTTCAAGAACTTTGCTGTAAAGCCAAAATCGGCATTGTTGAATTCTTTGCCGAAGATGTATGAATTGCCGAAGTAAAGATTGTGGTGTAATGGGCCACGGATTTGAACAGGTTTAAACGGGTTTACGCAGTTTCTTTATCACCACAATGACTAATAAAAACCTAAAGCCCTAGCCCTGATAGAAGTGGAAATCCTTTATTTTTTTTCTTTAAAAAAATAAAGATTGAAACGGATAGCAGGAAATAGCTCCTAATTCTTCGACTTCGCTCAGAATAGCAGCGATTAAATTTTAAAAAATAAATAATGAAAAATAAATTTCTAAAAACCCTCGGATTAGCTTTGATGTTCTCTACAATGGCGTGTCAGGCGCAGGAAAGAATTACGGTCAAAGGAACGCAATTTTATAAAGGCGATAAACCGTACGCTTATATTGGAACGAATTATTGGTACGGGAGTTTACTGGCTTCGAAAAAAGTAGGCGACCGAAAAAGATTGCTTCGCGAACTGGATTTGATGCAAAAAAACGGAATCGATAATCTGAGAATTCTGGTTGGCGCTGATGGCGGGAAATACGATTTTACGGTTCGTCCGGCGTTGCAATATGAACAGGGAAAATACGACGAAGATTTGCTTGACGGACTGGATTTCCTGATCAGCGAAATGAGTAAACGCAAAATGTATGCGGTTTTATACCTGACAAACAATTGGGAATGGTCGGGCGGAATGTCGCAATATTTAGAATGGAACGGTAAAGGCGCGATTCCGGTTCCGAATATTGCCCCAAATACATGGCCGCAGTTTATGGCATATACCCAACAATTTTACAGTTCCGAGCCTTGTATGAAAGCTTTAGAAAATCATGTGAAGTTTATTATAGGAAGAACCAACAAATACTCAAAAAAGAAATATACCGAAGACAACACAATTATGTCCTGGCAAGTGGGGAATGAACCAAGACTTTTTACGGTAGAAAATGAAGCAAAATTTACATTATGGCTGAATACTATTGTGAATTTGATTGATAGTTTAGACAAAAATCACTTGGTTTCGACGGGTTCTGAAGGGAAAAACAGTTCGAATGACAGCATGGAAATTTTTGAAAGAACGCACCAAAATCCGAATATTGATTATTTGACGATGCATATCTGGCCGAAAAACTGGAATTGGTTTAAGGCGGATGATGCCGAAAAAACAATACCAACAACACTTGAAAATGCCGGAAAATATATTGATGAGCATATTAAGGTGGCGAACAATCTAAAACGCCCCATTATTATCGAAGAATTTGGTTTGGGAAGGGAAAACGAAAGTTTACTGGCAACGACATCTACAGTAAACAGAGATGTTTTTTACAATTATATTTTTGGCAGAGTTGCCGAAAGTGTCAAAAATAACGGTCCATTGCAGGCAGCAAATTTTTGGGGATTTGGCGGCGAAGGCAAACCTGTTACCCAAGACGGAAAATGGAATCCGGGAGATCCTTTAACGACAGATCCTCCGCAAGAACCACAAGGATTAAATTCGGTTTTTTCTACGGATAAATCGACTTTGGATATTGTAAAGAAATATAATTTACAATTGAAGTAATTTAAAACAATATGCCTATGTATTTCAAACCCGACAGGTTTTAAAAACCTGTCGGGTTTAAATATGTACAGCAAAAATTAAGATAGTATGTTCTCGATGGCATTCAATTCATCCGGCGTAAATTCAAGACTTTGCAAACAATCAATGTTATTATTTAATTGACGTACAGAACTTGCGCCAATTAAAACCGATGTAATTCGTTTGTCTTTTTGTAACCATGCCAATGCCATTTGAGCCAAAGATTGGTTACGGTTTAGAGCGATTTCATTCAGTTGCACTAATTTCTGAATTCTTTCAGCTGTAACCTCATTTTCTTTCAAATGTCCGTTTGGGTTATGTGCTCTGGAATTTTCTGGAATTCCGTTCAGGTATTTATCTGTTAGAAGTCCTTGTGCCAAAGGCGAGAACGCAATACAACCCACTCCTTTTTCTTCCAGAACATCCAGTAAACCATTTTCTACCCAACGCTCAAGCATCGAATATTTGGCCTGATGAATCAAACACGGCGTTCCTAATTGTTTCAATACATCAACCGCAACACGGGTTTGCTCTGCCGAATAATTACTGATTCCAACATACAAGGCTTTTCCGCTTCTTACAGCGTAATCCAAAGCCTGCATCGTTTCTTCAATTGGAGTTTCGGGATCAGGACGATGCGAATAAAAAATATCAACATAATCAACTTTCATTCTTTTCAAACTCTGGTCTAAGCTTGATAATAAATATTTACGCGAACCCCAATCGCCGTAAGGTCCGTCCCACATGGTGTAACCTGCTTTGGTAGAAATGATGATTTCGTCACGCAAATTTCCCTGAAAATTATGCCAAAGGATTTTACCAAAATTAGTTTCAGCAGAACCCGGTACCGGTCCGTAATTATTAGCCAAATCAAAGTGGGTGATTCCTTTATCAAAAGCTTCTACAGCAATACTTTCTGCATTTTCAAAACTATCTACTGACCCAAAGTTGTGCCATAATCCTAAAGAAATTTCAGGTAGTAATAACCCGCTTTTTCCGCATCTGTTATATTTCATTATTTTAGATTAATTGGTTGGTGTTTTAATAGGTTTTAAAGGTAGAAAACTAACTTCAATAATTAAAAATCTAATTTGTCTTTAATTTTGTAAATTTGTTTAAATAATAAAATTACGGAAAATAACTGGCAAAATTTAATTTCGATAAATCCAGATATCAGATTTGGTAAACCTATCATAGCAGGAACCAGGATTTGTGTATCAGATATTCTCTCATGGTTATCTACAGGAATGTCCTCCGAAGAAATTATTGAAGATTTTCCTGAATTAAAGAAAGAAGATATCCTTGCTGCTTTAGAATAATCTCGCAAAGGCGCAGAGACGCAAAGTTTTTTTTAATTTTAAGATTGAATATCGTCTAGCTTTAGCTGGGTGGAAATATAAACAGAAACGAAAGGGCTTTAGCCAAACTTTACTAGTTCGGCTAAAGCCCTTTTCTATTCAAATCAAATTTCCCCTAGTTAAAACTAGGGGCTATACATGAGAAAAAAAAACCACGAATTCACGAATGAATTGTTTAAAAATTCGTGAATTCGTGGCGAAAAAAAAACTTTGCACCTCTGCGCCTTTGCGCGATTAAAAACTTTTATTCTTTTATTTCAAAACCACTTGTTAAGCCAACGTCTGAACTTCCTCCAACCATGATTTTAAAAGTTCCCGGCTCAACTAAATAATTTCCTTCATTATCATAAAAACCAAGTTCTTTCTCCGTTAAAGTAAAAGTTACTGTTTTGGTTTCTCCTTTTTTTAAATTCAGCAATTCAAAACCTTTCAATTCTTTTATTGGCCGAACAATGCTTGCAAATTCATCGTGAATGTATAGTTGTACTACTTCTTTACCATCATAATTTCCGGAGTTGGTAACCTCAACTGTAACCTGAACATTTTCTCCTTTTGAGAAAGCAGGTTTATTTACTTTCAGATTTTTATAATCGAAAGTTGTATAACTCAACCCAAAACCAAACGGAAATTGAGGCGTTTTCTCGACATCCATATAATGCGACCAAAACACATTTTTATCACTATCGATTGGTCTTCCTGTGCTATACTTGTTGTAATAAATAGGCACCTGACCTACATTTCTTGGGAACGACATTGGTAACTTTCCGCTTGGGTTGTAATCACCGTATAAAACCTGTGCTACGGCATTTCCGGTTTGAGTTCCTAATTGCCACGCTTCGACAATTGCAGGGACATTCTCTGCAGCCCACGGAATACTCAACGGACGTCCGTTATTTAAAACCAAAACTATATTAGGATTTACTTTGTAAATTTCTTCTAACAATTCCTGTTGCAATCCCGGTAAATTCAAGTCGGTTCTGCTTCTTCCCTCTCCGCTTTGAAAACCGTATTCCCCTAAAACCATAACCACAACATCGGCATTTTTTGCTGCTGTTTTTGCAGCTTCAAATCCGCTTTTATCTGTTGTGTTGAAAACTGTTTCTGTTAAAAAAGTAGCTTTTTGTGACAACAAATCAACTCCTTTTTCAAAAGTCAATTGATTGTCTTTGTATTGCTGCATTCCTTCCAAAACCGAAACAGCTGTATTATCATCGGCAGCAATTCTCCAGCTTCCCAACGGACTATTTTTATCATTTGCCAAAGCGCCAATCAAAGCGATTTTTTGTCCTGATTTTTTTAGCGGAAGCAAATTCTTTTCGTTTTTCAACAATACAATCGACTTCTTCGCCATATCGAGAACGCCGTCATTATTGGCTTTACTGCCAACAACTGCTTTTTCGCGTTTTTCATCGCAATATCTGTAAGGATCATCAAATAATCCCAATTCAAATTTCACACGTAAAATTCTACGAACTGCATCATCAACCAAAGCTTCTTTTACTTTTCCTTCTTTTACAAGTGCAACCAATTTTGCTACATACAAATACGACTCCATATCCATGTCTGAACCTGCAATTACCGCTTTTGCTGTTGCATCGGCTTCATCTTTGGCATAACCGTGCGCAATCATTTCGCGAATCGAAGCATAATCTGAAATCACAAAACCATCAAACTTCCATTTTCCTTTCAGAATATCTCTTTGTAAAAAAACATTTCCAGTTGCCGGAACGCCATTCAACGTATTAAACGAATTCATAAACGTACGAACTCCCGCCTGAACCGTTGCTTCAAAAGGCGGTAAAACCGAATTGTACAATTTAGAATTACTAATGTCAACGATATTATATTCCAAACCAGCCTCTACATAACCATAAGCTGCAAAGTGTTTGGCGCAAGCTGCAATCGTATTTACTTTAGCCAAATCAGCAATGGTTTCGCCCTGAAAACCATGAACTCTCGCAATCGCAATTTTACTTCCCAAATACGGATCTTCACCCGCACCTTCCATCACACGCCCCCAACGTGCATCATTTGCAACATCGACATTTGGACCAAAAGTCCAGTTAATTCCAGATGCCGAAGCCTCATCAGCCGCAATCGCCGCCGATTTCTTAATCGCTTCCAAATCCCAACTCGCCGCTTCTGCCAACGGAATCGGGCTTAACGTTTTATAACCGTGAATTACATCAAAACCAATTATTAATGGGATTCCCAATCGGGTTTCTTCAACCGCAATTTTCTGTACTGCTTTAACTTCTTTTACACCACGAACGGTTAACATTGAACCAACCCAACCTTTACGCAAATGTTCGTATTTCAGTTCCGCAGTTCCGCCTTTTGGCGCCGGTCCCGTTACATCCCAAAATCCGTTATATTGATTCATTTGCCCTACTTTTTCCTCCAGAGTCATCAAAGGCAAAAGCAGATCAATTCGTTGTTCAATCGTTTTATTTTTATCCAGATACGGTTTTTTCTGTGCATTCATATTTCCAACAGTAAACAGGGCAAAAACCCCAATAGTTATTATTTTATTTTTCATTGGTTTTTTAAAGGTGCTAAGGTTCTAAGTTACTAAGTTACTAAGATGCTAAGTTTAGTGATTTGGACGGTTCGCCGCGGCGAGTTCAACGCAATCTTGTCATCCTGAGGCACGAAGGATCACACAAGAAACTCCGCACAGGAATTCGCCAATCTTTGTCGAGTCACTAGTGTGATCCTTCGTACCTCAGGATGACAAAAAACAGCGCCAATCCGTTTAAACCAGTAAAATCCGTGGGCAAAAATCTAAAATCTAAAATTCTTCCGTAAAACAAGAAGCCGGCAAATTTGCTTTATTAAACAAATCTGACTGAACTGTATTTCCCCAGGCAAATCTCACTTTTGCAGGATTTGAAACTTTCTTACTCGCCAAAATCACCTGATTATTTTTTATCGAAGCTTTTGCAGGATAAAATATTCCATCGGCTCCAGCCAATTCAAATTGATTTGAGGTTTTGTTTTTAAAATACAATCCATCGGCATAATCAAAAGAAATAATAGCTTTGTTTTTTTCGGCTTTAAAATCTTTAAAAAGTGGTCCGTTTACTATATTATTGTTCGTTTTGTAAACTTCGGCAAGAGCCAAATTTGCCAAACGAATTCCGACATCTTTTTTATTCTTTGGGTGAATATCAATCGTGTCCGAAATATCACTGGTTAAAACCATTCCGGTTTTGGGAACTTCTTTCAGGATTTTTCTTTGAGAATCTCTAACCGTAACATTCGAGAAATTATTACTGCCCGTTTTATATGGTGCAATCTGAACGAAGTAAAAAGGAAATTCGTCTTGCCATGCTTTTCTCCATGACGTAATCAAAGCCGACAATGTTTTATCATAAACTAATGACCCAACATTTGATTCGCCCTGATACCAAAGCGTTCCTGCAATTTTAAATCCTGTAAAAGGATAAATCATTGCATTGTAAGCGCGTCCGGGTTGGCGAGGACCATATTCCTGTTCGTTTAGTTTTTTGGCATTTTCTAATAAAACAGCATCATTTTGAACGACTTCTTCCGGCATCCAGATTTCAGCGGGAGTTCCGCCCCAATTGGAAGAAATTAAACCTATTGGGACATTTTTTAAATCTTCGCGCAAGCGTTTGGCAAAAAAGTAACCAATGGCGCTAAAATTTTTCATGGTTTCGGGAGTCGATTCAATCCAATTTCCAAGTAAATTATTTTGAGGCGTTGTAGCCGTTAATTTCGGAACCATAAAAAAACGAATATTAGGATTTGTGGCATTTTTAGCTTCTTCATCGCCATTATCAATTCCCCAGCTTGCAGACATTTCCATGTTCGATTGTCCGGCGCAAACCCAAACTTCGCCAATCAGAATATTTTTAAGAATCACTTCATTATATCCTTTTATCGAAATCGTGTAAGGTCCTCCGGCTTCAGGCGTTTTGATATGCAATTCCCATTGTGCCTGATTATTCGCCACAACTTTATATTCCTGATTGTTCCAGCCCGAAACCAATTTGATTTCTTCCTTAGGATTCGCCCAACCCCAAATTTTCACTTCGGAGTTACGCTGTAAAACCATATTATCACCAAAAATATTTGGAAGTGTAACGTTTGCCATCATAGTACTGGAAATCATCAGAATGAAAACAAACTTAAATATATTATTTTTCATTTAGTAACTTTTTTAAAAACGGAGCATATTCCTCGGCCAAAACTTTATGATCTGCTACATCAGGATGTCCTGAACAGCCTTTTGGCGTCATTGGTTTAAATTTGAAAATCAGGATTGGCTTATGCGCTTTATCTTCCGCGAAAGCGTTCTTTACTTTATTCAGGCAATCTTCAAAAACAACTGCTCTCTCACCTCCAACCATTGGGCTATTTGTAATGACAATTTGCGCTTTCGGATTATGTTCGTATAACATTTTAATGAACTTGATGTAATTCGAAACGTACTTTTCAGGATTAAAAGGCAAACGCTCTTTTTTACCATCTCCACCAGAAAAATCATTGGTTCCTAATGCAATACTGATAATATCGGGCTGAAAAGCAAAATCATATTTAGGTTTAGAATTGTCTTTCGTTAAATATAAATTCTGATAAACGTCAGGCATAATTCCTTCGTCTTTATTCTCATCATTCCAGTTTCTGTACATCCCGATTCCAGAAACGGAACTCATCAAATAATCAGCGCCAATTGCTCTGGAAAGCACCGGCCCGTACGCATAATATCCGTTATGATGATCAAAATACTCGCCTTTATCACAAGGAATATCTGACGGATCGCTCGCCGCGCCACAAGTAATTGAATCTCCAATAAACTCAATTTTCTTTTTCTTTTTGGCCGAAATCGAACTCAGTTTTGCGGTTGTTCCTGTAAATAAAATTCCACCGCTGTGAGCTTCTGTAGTTTTATAAATTTCTAAAGTATGTTCTTTTTTATTTGAAGTTGTTTTTATTGGAAAAGATTGCGCTGCTCCTTTTTCGATTCTTAATTTACCTATATATTTCCCATCCAAAACCAACGAAACATAATTATGGTGTTCCCATGCATCAACACTTTGCAGTGAAATCGAACATTCATTACCTGAAAAATTAAAAGAAACCGAAGAAGCCGTTCCTATTAAAACAACTTTATTATCCGGAAGTTTTTCGACACGACCCTGATACAGAAAAGTAGTTGTTTTGTTTTGTGAAGTCGAAACAATCGAAATCAGCAAAAATGAAATTATAAATGCTATTTTTTTGAGAAACATAATTTATTTGTTAAAATATAAATACGATTCACAAATATATCTGAAATACGATATACAAAAAGATACTAAAACATCAAAAAGCAATAAAAAAACACCAAAATAAAAAGATGTATCTTCCGTTCTTATTACTCATCAACTGCCACTTTGTATGACATTGTTTTTGATATTCGAAAGCAACGCTATATATTCGTAAACAAAATCTTATAATTATATTTTTAAAATGAAATCATCCTTATATATCGCATTTGCAGCTACGATTCTGTTTTCTTCTTTTACTTTAAAAAAAGAAAATAAGCTCATTAACGATCAAACCGAAAAAACACAAACTACAATAGATCGCGATTCTATTATTAGTTATGCCAAACAATATTTAGGAATACATTATTTATACGCAGGAAATGATCCCAAAAAAGGATTTGATTGTTCGGGCTTTGTCAATTATGTTTTCAAACATTTTGATGTTAGTGTACCCAGAAGTTCCAGCGGATATAAAAATCTGGGAGTTTCAAAAAAACCTGAAGATTTTAAAGTGGGAGATGTTTTAGTTTTTTACGGCTACAAAAACAGAACCGTTGTTGGACATGTCGGGATTATCTGCGAAGCCAATGGCATGAATTCTAAATTTATACACGCCTCATCCGGGAAAGCCGGCAGCGTAACGATTAGCGATTTAGATTCTGATCATTACAGTAAACGTTATTATAAGTGTGTTGATGTACTTCCTTGATTTTTTTTCACGCAGATTTAAAAAGATTTCAGCAAATGCGCGCAGATTTATTTATTCTGATAATTCAAAAAATCAAATTAAATCTGCTTTGATCTGCCAGATCTGCGTGAAAATTACTGTAGTTAGCAACAAACCATTTCTATTCTTCGGTAAGTAATTTGATCAGACTTTCATCTCTTTTATAAACATCTTTATAAAAGTTCAAATTGCCGTCACGATCTACCCAGGCGGTAAAATATCCTATATAAACCGGAATTTTCTTTTTTAGCGTATACCAGCTTTCTTTACCGGCATGCATTGCCTTGTCGATTCTTTCCGGAGTCATGTTTGGATCTTGTTTCAAAAGTTCAATGGCTAATTCTCTTGGTTTGCCTACACGAACGCAACCGTGACTAAAAGCCCTGTTTTCTCTTTCGAACAAACTTTTTGCCGGTGTATCATGCAAATAAATATTATTTGAATTCGGGAATAAAAACTTCACCAAACCAAGCGAATTGTTTTTTCCGGGTAACTGACGAACGGCACCATTATTCCATTCCAGATTTTTTTGGGCTAGATAATTCTTGTTCTTTGCCATTCCGGGTTTTATCTCACTTTTGATGATACTTGGAGGTACATTCCAATACGGACTAAAAACAATATTATTCATCATTCCGCTAAAAACTACGGTTTTGGTCATTGCTCTTCCTACTACCACCGGCGATACAAATGCGATTTCATGATTGCGAATCAAATACAATCTAAACTCCGGAATGTTAACTTCGATGTATTCTTTCCCTTTTTCGAGTTCGGGATCAATCCATCTGCAACGTTCCATATTAGCAATAATAGTTTTAATTCTGTCTGAAACAGGAACGTTTAACTCGGCAATATGTTCCGGTAAAATGGTGTTTTTTGGAGTTAATCCGTGATGGAATTCGTAGCTTCTTATTCCTTTTATCAATGTCGAATCGCAAATATTGCTTTTGCTATTTTCTTTAAGATCACCGGTTATAAAAAGCCTTTCTCTGATTTGTCCAATTGTTGCAACAGAATCTCCGAGTTTTAGACTTTTAAAATCTTCACCAGTTTCGATCGTTTTCCATCCTCCTTTTTTCTCAATCTCTCTATATTGATGAAGCGCGTCACGAAGCTTATAATATTGGCTGAACATTTTGCTCTTTTTGTCATCGCTAATCGTAGCTTTTTTATAAATAGAATCTGAAAAAACCTGATAGTTTACTTTTTTTCGAGGTAAAAGCCATTCTAATGATCTGGTCGTTTTTTCGTCTACACCAGAAACTTTCTGTACATAATAAAAGTACAAATTGGTAATCATCAAATCGGTATCAGTTTGTGATAATTTGTTTTCGGCTGTATGCTCAAAAATAGGATTGATTTTTTCATTATAAGGAAAATTAGCTTTCAAGCCTTCCTGATCTAATCCCTTATATTTATTGAATAATGTATTTCCGTATTCTACAACACCTTTATTATCCAGCCATAACTGTGTAGATTTGTTTTTTTTGTATAAAGCCAAAACCTCGCTCTGAAATTTAATCAATTTAGGATATGCCTGATAAAATGTCGAGATGCCAGAACTGTCAATTGTTATTTTAAGTTCAGGAACCACTTTTTCTGAAGTCTTTGATTCTTCCGTTTTCTTTTCTGCTTTTTTATTACAGGAAACAGCACTAATTAGAAGTACTACAGCAACAAGCGGATACAAAATTTTCATAATATTTTTTTTATTAAAAATAGAAAAGTTTTGGCGAAATCAAAGCATTTCTAAAAAAATTAATATGGCTTCTAAAATCCATTTATTACTCCATAAAAAAACAAAAAAAAACTCCGAATACATTACATATCCGGAGCTTCTGCTTTATAACCAACCTTTATTTTTAGATTACTGTTCCTTTTAAAGTAAGTACTTTTGGAGTAGTCTCCGCACTTGTTGTTACAGTAACTGTTTTTGTAAAACCACCTTTGTTGGCTGCATTATATGTTGCTGTTATTTTAGCTGATTTACCAGGTAAAATAGGCTCTTTTGTATAATCTGTTGCAGTACAACCACAAGATCCCTGAACGTTTGTAATTACTACGGCAGTTTTTCCTGTATTTTTAAATTCGTAAACAATTGCTTTTGGCGTTCCTTGAGGAATTTGACCTACATCAATAGTTTCTGCTTTCCAAACAATTGTAGAAGCTGTTACTCCTTCAACTTTTGTTTCAGAAGTCATAGATTGTATTGGTGCAATTGCCGAAAAAGACATTAAGCTTAACGCTAAAGCTAACATCGAAATTTTAATCATTTTCATAGTTATATAATTTAATGGTTTATAGTTCTAATTTTGTTTTACAAAGATATTTCAGACAAAACCAAATCGCTGTTAACCGCTTTCAAATCTTTGTTAATGACTTGTTAATCGGTGTTTTTAAACCTAAATTTGATTAATATTACACTCTAAAACACCGTTTTCTTGAAAATAAATAAACTCAATAGTATTATCCTTCTGGGACTTGTCGCCATTATTAGCATATTGGTAGCACAATTGCTTTGGACGAAGGAGGCTTTTACTTTAGAACAAAAAAAATTAAGTCAGAAAGCCAATATCGCTTTGCTGGAAGTTGCCCGAAAATTATATGAAGGAAAAGATCATGAATCCTCCTGTCTGAATCCTGTTCAAAAAATTTCGAACGATTATTATATTGTAAATATCCAGAACGATTTTGAACCGGATATTTTAGAATTTTATTTGAGATCAGAGTTTAAAAAAATGAACATTACAACTGATTTTGAATACGCAGTGTACAATTGCCAAAGTGATGAAATGGTGTACGGAAAATACATTTCGTTTGCTGAAAAAGAAAAAACGAAGAGAACAGTTTCTTTTCCAAAGCATAAAAATTTAGTGTATTATTTTGCCATTCGTTTTCCTAACGAAACGACTTATTTATTTAGTTCGATGCGATTTTGGTTTATACTTTCGATCGCTTTAATCTTGATTTTATTGATTTATGTTTATTCGATTTTTACGCTTTTGCAGCAAAAAAAATACTCTGAACTGCAACGGGATTTTATCAATAATATGACACATGAATTCAAAACTCCTTTGTCTTCTATATTAATTGCTTCAAAATATTTAAGCGAACAAAATCCTATCAAGGATGATAAAAAATTGCATACATACACCAATATTATTATCAATCAGAGTCACAAACTGAACAATCATATCGAGAAGATTCTGAATGTTGCCAAATCAGATTATGCTCCTTTAGAATTAAAGAAAGAGACAGTTTTAATTGTTCCGATTATCGAAGAAACGATCGAAAACATTCAGTTAAAATATCCTGAAGCTTCGATTAAAATCGAAACCCTGTCGAATGAATATCAAATAGAAACCGATGTTTTTCATTTCTCTAATTTGATTTATAATTTACTGGATAATGCTATTAAATATTGCAACGAAAAACCGGAAATCAAGATTGGAATCTCAACAGAAAATTCAGTTATAAAAATAGCTTTTAGTGATAACGGAATCGGGATTTCTCCTAAAAATATGTCTTTTGTTTTTGATAAATTTTACCGCGCACAAAACGAAAAAAGCAATGAAGTAAATGGTTTTGGACTTGGTTTGTATTATGTAAAAGAAATTTGCAACTTGCATAACTGGAAAATAAAAGTACAAAACAACACAACAAACGGCATTACGATAACTTTGTCAATTCCTTATAAAAAATGAAACAATTCAAAATACTTTATACCGAAGACGATGAAACATTAGCTTTTTTGACCAAAGACAATTTGGAACAAAACAATTATGAAGTAATTCATTGTTGCGACGGGCAATTGGGATTAGAAACCTTTAAAAAAGAAAATTTTGACATTTGTATCTTTGATATCATGATGCCAAAAATGGATGGTTTTGAATTGGCGACAGAGATCAGAAAATTAAATACTGATATTCCGATTATCTTTCTTTCTGCAAAAACATTAAAAGAAGACCGTATTAAAGGTTTGCGTCTGGGTGCGGATGATTATTTGGTAAAGCCTTTTAGTATTGAAGAATTACTGCTAAAAATTGAAATATTCCTGAAACGTTCTCAGAAAAACATCCCGATAGAAAAATCGGTTTACGAAATTGGAAAGTATCAGTTTGATACCAACAATTTTATTTTATTTAATGAAAACGAAAAAATAAGCCTGACGCAACGCGAAGCCGAGTTATTGAAATTATTTCTGGACAATAAGAATTCGGTTTTAAAAAGAGAACAAATTCTGACTTCGCTTTGGGGAACAGATGATTATTTTATGGGAAGAAGTCTGGATGTTTTTATTTCGCGACTGCGTAAAATTTTAGTGAATGAAGAAGGTATCGCTATAGAGAATCTTCACGGAATTGGGTTTAGGTTTACAGTGTAAGTTAATTTCTAACGACTTAAAACATTATTTGCTTTATCCAGGCATTCTAAAAATATAATAATTACAAAAACCTTCTTATAAATACAGAATCCTGAAAAGTTACATTTTTAATACAAATTAGAAAAAAACTGTAAAATTATTTTTAAAAAACTTTCGTATTTTTAATATCTAATTTTCCTCGATATGAAATTACATCATTTACGCAACGCCACTTTAGTTATTGAAACTGAAACCGATGTTATATTGGTTGATCCCATGTTAGGAAAGAGAAAAACGATTCCGCCTTTTACCATTTTTCGTTATAAACCCCATAGAAACCCACTTGTTGCTTTACCCAAAAATACCAGAGATATATTAAGCAGGGTTACTATTTGCCTGATTACACATTTACATACCGATCACATAGACAAAGCCGGTGAAGTTTTTCTAAGACGAAAAAGTATTCCGGTAATTTGCAGTGCAAAAGATGAAAATGCTTTGAGCGCAAGAGGCTTAAATATTCTCCAAACTTTAAATTATTGGGAACCGCAGGAATTTCTTGGAGGTAAAATTATAGGTATTCCGGCTATTCACGGTTACGGATTTATTGCAAAACTGATGGGAAACGTAATGGGTTTTTATATTGAATTACCTAACGAAAAATCTATTTATATAAGTTCAGATACTGTTTTTACCGAACATGTACAAAAAGTTCTCGTGGAATTTAAGCCTGAAATTGCCGTCGTAGCCTGCGGAACAGCGAGATTAGATATTGGTCAGCCTTTATTAATGAGAATGAATGATATCCTGAAATTTGTTGCCTTAGCGCCTAAATATATTTTGGCAAATCATTTAGAAGCTTTAAACCATTGCCCGACAAAAAGATCGGAATTGAGATTGGCCTTAGAGGAAAATAATTTATTAGATAAAGTTTCGATTCCGGAAGATGGCGAAATTGTTTTATACTAAAGTTATAAAACCAGCAAACCAAATTCACGCAATGTATTGATTGGTTTTGAATACCAAAATAATTCGAAATCTTCTAAACTCGTTTCAAAATCGGCTTTTACTTCCTGAAAAGTATAATTTCTAGCATTTGAGATTGTAATTTTAGTTAGAATTTCAACCAGCCATTCTCCTTCTTCTTTATTGGTCTGAATATTGAAACTTTCCTTTTTATCATGAAAAGTAAAAGTCATCATTTCCCAGGATCTTCCTTTTTTAGATTTTGTAAAAGGTTCTGTAAAAGGTTTTCCTCCCAACCAAACCACTTTTGCATTTGGTTTTGTATTAAAATCGTTTCCTTCTTCAAGCGCATTAAAAATAAAATCGGGATCTATTTTTGTTTTCGGAATTTTAAAATCAAACCAATCTTGCAATTCGTAGTCAAAACAAATTCCGTGCATGAAATTAAAAAGCGATTTCTTTAATCCGAAACTAAATTTATCATGATTGATTCCCGTAGAATCTGTATAGTCGATATCATTATTGGCGAAAGTTCCAATGGCTTCGGTCTTTTTTGTTACACCAAATTTCTCCGGATATAGTCCAACAGGACTATGAGCCGTCATCGCAAACTGATGCCAAAATCCAGATTGCAGAATTCCCGCTTCGAATAACTGGCGTACCATTTCGAGACTATCTACCGTTTCCTGAATGGTTTGTGTTGGATATCCGTACATTAAATAGGCATGAACCATGATTCCGGCTTCGGTAAAATTTCGGGTCACTTTGGCGACTTGTTCTACCGTTACGCCTTTGTCAATTAATTTTAATAATCGATCTGAAGCCACTTCTAAACCTCCGGAAACAGCAATACAACCGGAAGCTTTTAGTAATAAACATAAATCTTTAGAAAAGCTTTTTTCAAATCGAATGTTTGTCCACCATGTAACAGCCAGTTTTCGACGTAAAATTTCCAATGCCAAAGCACGCATTAAAGCAGGCGGCGCAGCTTCATCGACAAAATGGAATCCGTTTTGTCCTGTTTGCAGCATCATATCTTCCATTCGATCGCACAATAAATTGGCTGCAACAGGTTCGTATACTTTGATGTAATCTAATGAAATATCACAAAAAGTACATTTTCCCCAATAACAACCGTGTGCCATGGTAAGTTTATTCCAACGTCCGTCGCTCCACATTCGGTGCATTGGGTTCACAATTTCGATAACCGAAATGTATTTATCCAAAGACAAATCAGAATAATCAGGTGTTCCTACGTAGGCTTGTTTGTAATCGTGTTTTAGAGAATTGTTTTTGTACACTACTTTTCCATCTTCTAAAAGAAAAGTTCTTTTATAAGAATTGGAATTTGGATTTTCTAGATTGAAGATTAATTCCTCTATCGGAACTTCTCCATCATCTAAAGTGATAAAATCGAAAAATTCAAAAACACGTGCATCCGAAAGTGAACGTAATTCGGTATTAGGAAAACCACCGCCCATCGAAATTTTGATTTCGGGATGATTTTGTTTGATCCATTGTGCACATCTGAAAGCGCTGTATAAATTTCCCGGAAAGGGAACAGAAATCAGAAAAAATGTAGGCTGAATCGTTTCAATCTTCGCTTTTAAAATCGAAATTAAAATTGCATCGATATAAGTGGGTTCTTGTTGTAAAGCCTCGTACAATTCATTAAACGAATTAGCGCTTCGGCCTAAACGCTCGGCATATCGGCTAAAGCCAAAATTTTCATCGACACATTCAACAATATAATCGGATATATCTTCAAGATACAAAGTTGCCAAATGTTTCGCTTTATCCTGAGTTCCCATGGTTCCAAAAGCCCAATCGAGTTCTTCTAATTGTGCAAAACGGGAAGCCTCCGGCAGAAAATCTTCCTGACAAATTTGCAAGGCTAATGTTGGATTTTTCCCCTGTAGAAACTGAATAACAGCATCAATAGTTTTGATGTATTCATCCTGTAAAGCAAAAATACGTTTAGAGTTATCAGAAACATCATCCCTCGACTCCGCTCTGGAGGACACACTTTCAAACCTGAAACTTGAAACCTGAAACAAATCAATCAAACCTTTTTTCGAAAACAATTCTAAAATCACATCAATACCCAAATCTGCCTGAGCCGATTCGATATTTTTTGTGTTTAGAAATCCTTTTATATACGCTGTCGCCGGATACGGAGTATTCAGTTGTGTAAAAGGCGGCGTAACGACAAAAAGTTTGGTTTTCAAGGCAAGATTATTTTATTTTTAAAACTGTTTTTACCGACAAGCCAAAACCAGTCTCCTCTCTAAAATCAAGACACCTTTCATGAATAATTGTAGAAGTTCGCCTAGTTAACTTAGATACAACTGCATTTTTTTTTGCAAAAACCAGATCAGGATGATATCTTTTAAACAAACAAATTGTAGATTTAATTTGACTTATACATTCTTCAACACTTTTATGAGAACTTTCAGTAAGCTCAATAAAAATTAAATGATTGTCAAATTTCAACATCCCATCACAAGTACTCTCTTTATTCTTAGAATTTTCTTTATAAATTTCAATACAGTTATCGATTGGATAAAACTCAATTGATTTTTTTTCAGAATTTAGTACTTCAAGCGTCCATACTTTTTGAGAGTCGAAGATTAAATATGCTTTTCTGTTATTATCCAATTCATCATGAATTCCAAACTTGTCTGACTTTGTTTCTTCGAAACCACAATCTGAGCTAAAAAAATCTATTTGTTGCATTCCTCTGCTATATCAAGTAAATCATTAAACAAATCGTTAGTATCTTCTAAACTTGTATTCAAGAAATTATTATCCAAAATCTGACCTCTTTCTGATTTTATAGAAACAACTACACCTTCATTATCAATTTGATAAACACCCGTTTTATCAGGATTTAGACAAGATTTTAATGGCACAATATCTTCAAGTCTTTTTAAGAAATCAAAACTTTTATTTATATTTTCTTTTACCTTAAATGCTTTCATAGCAAGGCTTGTATAAGCAATTATGTAAGGACTATGAGTAGTAATTATTAGATGATTATCCTCTCTATTATTATTGAATTCAAAAGATTTAAATAATAGATTTTTTTGACTTTCTGGAAACAGATTTTGTTCAATTTCTTCAATTATTGAAAAAAGATTTTGAGGCAAAAACTTTTTATTCAACGCTTCTATTCTTTTCGAATATTCACTAAGAACTGATATGGTATCTTTATTTATCTCCTTTAATAAGGAATTAAACCTTTCGCTCTCCGCAAAACTTAAATTATCAATATCCTGAGATATTTTACTATTTATAAATCCCTCCAAATATGAAAGTACAACTATTAAAGGAACAACTGATTGAATTCCGCTAGATGCTTCTGCAAGTTTTAATCTATTAAACCCTTTTCCTGAAATATAAGACACTTTAGTACTGTCATCATATTCAAATTCAATATCATTAATGTAAATGGGATGTGCTTCTGTTAAACTTCTCTGGGCTTTAATAAACTCAGCAAGAGTCCAACTTAGTGATTTTGGCAACCCTTTAATATTCTCCAAATCTTCCAAAACACTTAGAAAATTTCGTTCTGCAGGTATATATGTTATTTTAGGCTGTTCGTAAACAGTGTTCTCTATAATCAGTATTTCAGCTTTTTCTAAATCATATTTAAAATGAATATATTTTCCTTTATATTCAATAAAAGAATGCGGATTAAAATAATTTTGAATAGATTGAAATTCACACCATTTTATTCTAAAAGCATCATTTTCTACAATATCCTTAATTAAAATGGTTCCTTTAACCAATGCCTTTTCTAACCAAGTCAGAGTAGATATTAGTTTTACAATACTACTTTTACCACTACCTTGTCCACCAATAAATATCATTAACTTATCGATTGGTAAAAATCCATCATTATCAGTATAACCTTCTTTTATAGGTCCAAAATTTTTAATTTTAATTGATGACATTAGTGTGTATTTTGTATGTAACAAATGTATAGCTTTTTGCTTTAAATAAAATATGCATTGAATCCAAATCAGCCTGAACCGATTCGATATTTTTTGTGTTTAAAAATCCTTTTATATACGCTGTCGCCGGATACGGAGTATTCAGTTGGGTAAAAGGCGGCGTAACAACAAAAAGTTTGGTTTTCAATGCAAAATTATTTTTTGCAAAAATACGGGATATTTAGAGACTTTTCAGGAAAAGATTCAACTTGTAATTTTAGTTTTCTTTTGTAGATATTTAATTACATTTGTCGCTATCCAAATTTTACCAATGAAGCAAACTTTACTTTTATTTTTTTTACTATTTACATCACATTTATTTTCTCAAAGCAAAACCCAATCTATTGGTTTTAAAGAAAATAAAGGTCAAATAATCGATCAAAAAGGGAAATCAAATACCGCTGTAAAATATCTATTAAACTCTAATGGATTAAATGTTCAGCTTAAAAAAAATGGATTCTCCTATGACGTTTATGAAGTAAATAAAATTCCCGTTGTTCATTCTCAAACAGCAAAAACACTTCCTTATCAGATTCCGGAAAAAGACAAAGAAGAAAAACCAGAATATAATTTAGAATACAATTTTCATCGAATTGATATTGATTTTGTAAACTCAAATTCTAAAGTTGAATTGATTACGGAACAAAAATCAGCAGATTTTGATAACTATTATAATATTCCAAATAAACCGGAAGGAATTACCGGCGTTCATCAATTCAAACAAATTACCTACAAAAATATTTACCTTAATATTGATGTCGTTTTTACGATTCCGAATGATCCTAAAAAAGTTGTTGAATACAATTTCATCATTCATCCAAAAGGAAAAATTTCTGACATTCAACTAAAATTTAGTGGTGCTGAAACTGATTTGGTTGACAATAAAATTGAGATGAATGTTCGTTTTGGAAAAATGGAAGAAACACTTCCCGCGAGTTGGATTGAAGAAGGAAATCGTAAAAAAGAAATTGCCGTTGGATATAGAAAAATAAAGAAGGATGTTTATGGGTTTAGTAGTTTAGAAGCTGTTTCTGGAAAAACGATTGTAATTGATCCTGTGCCAACGAGACTTTGGGGGACTTTTTATGGAGATCACACTGGTTCAGGCCAAGTACTTAGTCCTTCAAGTATCAGTACAGACTCTTTTGGAAATGCATACGTAGCCGGAAGTACAAATGCTCAAAATTCATCATATGCCACAACAGGGGCACATCAAACAACACCATCATCAGTCTATTTAAATGGTATCATTGAAAAATTTGCCCCTAATGGAAATCGTTTATGGGGAACTTACTATGGTGGACAAAATTATTCTGGCATAACTGATGTAAAAATAGATTTTCAGGATAACATAATTGTAACGGGGACAACTCAAGATCAAACTAACATAAGTACAGCAGGATCATATAAACCCAATTTAGGAGGTTATCAAGATGCTTTTTTGATAAAATTTAATAGTTCAGGTATTAGATTGTGGGGAACTTATTTTGGGGGCGAATATGAAGATTCGGGATTTGCTTTAGATGTCGATAACAACAACAACATTTATATTATTGGCCTTACTAATAGTACAACTGGTATTGCTATAAATAGTAAATTTCAAACACATATAAATGTAGACCCGGCTTTCTCTAATACAATTGACGGATTTCTAGCAAAATTTGGATCTTCAGGAAATTTAATTTGGAGTTCTTATGTAGGAGGTGAAAATCGTGATATATTTAATGATATAGTAGTAAAAAATAATTACTTGATTATAGGAGGCTATACATACAGTTTTAACAATATTTCTACACCGGGAGTTTTTCAAGAATTACACAACCCAATTACTCATTCAGATGGAGTTTTGTACAAATTTTCTCTGAACGGCGAAAGAATATGGTCAACATATTACGGAGGAGAACAAATTGACGAAATAAATGCGGTGGAAGTTGATGACGAAGATAATATTTATATTGGAGGAGAAACAGCAAGCAATAATAATATAACAACTGCGGGAAGTTTTGAAAGCAACAATACTTTTTCATACAAAGGTTTTTTCGCAAAATTAAATTCCAATGGTCAAAGAATCTGGGGAAGTTACTTAGGTCAAAATCACATTTACTCAATAGTTTTCAGAAACAATTCAATATATTTTGGCGCCACAAACTCTGGATTTTCTAACCCAAAATTAACAAATGCTTGTTCATACAGATCAAACAAACATTTTGAAAGATATATTGCTAAATTTTCTAAAGAAGCAGATTTTATATGGGGAACTGACATTGGAGGAGATGCTATGCAGAGTCCAACAAAAATAGCACTAGACAGAAGTAACAACATATTTGCCAGCGGAATTTCACGTGAAAATAACGGTATTGCTGATGCGAGTTCCTATCAATCGAACATTCTCGGGTTTCATAATTATTTTTTAATGAAATTTGAGGAATCAGTTATACTTGGTATTCCAAAAGCAGAAAGCAACTCCCCTGTTTGCATTGGTAAAACTTTAGAGCTTAAAGCATCTGGAGGAACAAATTATTCATGGACAGGACCAAATGGATTTACATCTACAGATCAAAACCCAACTATTACAAATGCTACAACTCTTAATAGTGGAGAATATAGTTGCTTAATTACCGGAACGGGCGGCTGTGATGACACAAAAAAAATCACTGTCTTTATTGGGGATGTTGAAAAACCAGTTCATGATATTGTAAATCTTCCTACAATAACAGGAGATTGTAATACAATAATAACAACCATTCCAACAGCCACGGATGTCTGCGCAGGAGCTATAACAGGCACAACCACAAACCCGTTATCATACAATTTACCGGGAACTTATACCATTGTTTGGAGTTATAACGACGGAAACGGAAACATTTCGACCCAAAGTCAAACGGTAAATATTACAAGCCAACCTCTTCCTACAGCCAATTCTCCACAAACATTTTGCTTTAACCAAAATGCAACTTTAGATGATATTGTTGTAACTGGACAAAATAAAAAATGGTATGATGCTGCAACAGCCGGAGTCATTTTACCAAATACTACAACAGTCCAAAATGAGGTAACTTACTATGTTTCGCAAACTACAAATGGCTGCGAAAGTGCCAGAATACCTGTAAAAACAAAAATTCAGAATACTTTACCTCCAACCGGAGATGCAAATCAGCCCTTTTGTACAGGACAAAATCCAACAATTGCTAATCTGCAAATCAATGGAGATTTAATAAAATGGTACGATTCAGTCGACAATGGAGTTTTATTACAACAAACAACCAATCTTGTTGACGGAAAAACCTATTATGCGTCGCAAACTATCAACGGCTGCGAAAGTCCAAGAATCGGAATCAAAGTTTCAATTGTAAATACTCCTTCTGCTCCTACTGGAAATGCAAATCAGGAATTTTGTAAAAGCGAAAATGCAACATTAAATGACATTCAAATAACAGGACAAAACACAAAATGGTACGATACTAATTTCTCAGCTGCTGTTTTACCCAATACTACTTTACTAGAAAACAATAAAACGTATTATGTTTCACAAACAATTGGATGCGAAAGTGACAGAACTCCAATTCTAGTTCAGGTTTATGATACTCCTTTACCAATTGGAAACAATAATCAACAATTTTGTATCGATGAAATTGCAACTTTAGAAAATATAACGTTAACCGGAACGGCAATTAAATGGTATGACTCCGCCACAAATGGCAACATTTTATCAGAAACCACTTTATTACAAAATGCTATTTATTACGCTACGCAAACAGTAAACAATTGCGAAAGTAAAAGATTGGCTATTACAGTAAAAATTCAGGATACACAAAATCCAATTGCTGATTCAGCGCAGACATTCTGTGTACAACAAAATGCTTCAATAAAAAGCATCAACATTACAGGGCAAAATATAAAATGGTATCAAAGTACATCTTCCAATAATACTTTGTCTGAAACAACAGTTCTTGAAAACGGAATCACTTATTATGCCTCACAAACCATAAATAACTGCGAAAGCGACAGAATTCCAATTACAATAAATATTTTGGAAGCAACTCAAGGAGATTGTATCAATTTTGTCGACGAACTTCCTTTTCCTAAATTCTTTACACCCAATAATGATGGTTATAATGATATTTGGGCAATAGATTTCGCTTATTTGAAACCTAATACAGGAATCAAAATATTTGATCGATACGGAAAATTCATCAAAGAACTAAGTCCTAATACTTCCTGGGATGGAACTTATCTTGGTACAAATGAACCTGCCTCAGATTACTGGTTTACAGCAACAAGATTAAACGGAAAAGAATATAGAGGACATTTTACTCTAAAGAGATAAAAAAAATAACCGCAAAGTAAATTTTGCGGTTATTTTTTATTTAGAACTGTACCTTTTATTTTGTCTGTACTAAAAGCCACTTAGATATTTCTTCTAAAGCTATGGGAGAAAATGTCTGCTCAATCGTATCATATTCCATAGGAGAACCTGTTTTACATTCCTGAAACAAATGATTTAAATCAGGAAGCTCTTTGATGGTTACATTTTTATTCCCTGCCTTGATCAAAGCTTTTTTAATCGCTTCTAGATTAACAGTTGCAGGAACTTGTAAATCTTTGCTGCCATTAAGAGCTAAAACAGGGCATTTTACTTTTGCTAAAGCGACTGCCGGATCGATTCTTAAAAAATTATACCACCAAACATTTGTAATTTGTTCTGTAAATGATTTTGCAGTTTTATCATCAAATTTTGACTGAGCATAGCTACTTAAATCATTTTTTAGCTTTTCATCATTTGCAGCAGAAGCCAAGACAATTTCGTAGGCCCCTTTAAAAATTTCCTGACCTTTTTGAACATCATTTTCAGGAACTCCAAATTGTCTTTCAAGTATTTCTTTTTGCAGTAACAACAATTTATCTCCACGAAGCCCCGGCCCGGCTAACAAAACAATAAAGTCAATGTCTTTTGAATTTCCTGCAATCATTGGAGCGATTACTCCTCCTTCACTATGACCAATTAATCCAATTTTATTTTTATTAATTTCTTTTCTGGTTTTTAAATAATCAACTCCAGCCTGAACATCTCTTGCAAAATCAATCGTTGTTGCTTTTGTAAAATCACCCGTTGATTCACCAGCCCCACGATCATCAAAACGTAAAACAGCTATTCCTTTTTTAGTCAAATAATCAGACAAAACTAAAAATGGTTTATGTCTTAGTATTTCTTCGTCTCTATTTTGTTTGCCGCTTCCGGTAATTAAAATTACAGCTGGAAAATTACCGTCTTTTTTAGGTAAGGACAAAGTTCCTGATAAAGTTACATGATCTGTTTTATTTTCAAATTTCACTTCCTCGGTATAATAAGGAAAAGGTTTTTGCGGTTCTTGTGGTCTTGCATATACTTGTTTTTGAATTGCTTCTTTTGATAAATTCATCTCGAAAGATTGCCCGGCTTGCGTAAAAGTACCTACAATAATATTTTCTTTATTTAAAGTTCCAACATAAGAAATTTGAGCATTTGGAATTTCTAATTTTAAAATTGAATTTTCAAAAGTTGTTTTTTCTAAAGGAATTCCGGTCACTTTCTGGTCTGGACTATCCATTGTTGCATTATAACCATTTTCGGTTTTATTCACATTAAATGATACTCTTAATTGAGTGCCCTGTACTTTTAAAACACCATTCCATTTTCCTGAAATTTCTTGTCCTCTCATTATAAAAGAGCCTAAAATTGTAATTAAAATAAGTATAATTTTTGTCATTGTTTTGATTGATTATGTAATTAAACTAGTTTGATTGATGATCTCTTTTTTGTATTTGTTTGAATTTTATAAAAGAATAAACTATCGGAATTAATGCTGAAATTAGAATAATAAAAACAAATACATTACGAAATGAATTGTTTAGAACTAATCCTCCAAGTAATAGAATAAAGCCTCCAATAAGCCAAATCTTACCTGCAAATGCATGGGTAGCTTTCCATACTTCACTATTTTCAAGTGTCCATGGTGTACGTATTCCTATAAAATAATTAGGCTGAATTACTTTAAAATAATTCCCAAAAATCATTAACAGCACTCCTAATAATGCAAAAACTAAATTAGGATTATTTACAGATCGTTCTTTTGTAGTATAAAGAATTAATAATGCTACCAAAGACATGAACAGCACTAAAAAAAACTTGAGCTGATAGAATTTTCCTCCCATCAAAGAAATTCTCTTTTTAGGATCTATTTTTGGAATAAAAGTCATCAAAACATACATTAAAACCGGCAAAAGAAACAATATCAAAATAAGCGAAAGCTTGTCGCCCCAATTATCAATTTCTCCTTTATAATTCCAATGTATTGGAACTCTCTGAGGAAGGCTGTCCCAAATAGTAGCTAAATACACAAAAGGTGTCAAAACAATTCCAATTATTGGAAGCTCTTTTTTCAGTTCTAAATTCATTTTTATTTTTTAAAGGTTAGTATCCATTGCAAAACGTCTTCCATTATGGTGGTATTGATGGAGTAAATGATGAATTGCCCGTTTTTTTCAGAGGTAATTAAATCTGCACGTTTCAAAATATCCAAATGATGCGAAATACTGGGTTTTGAAATATTGAACGCATCAGCAATTTCTCCGGCAGACAAATCTTTCTCTTTCAAAAGTTCCAGAATTTCTCTTCGGGTTGCATCGTTCAATGCTTTAAAAATATCATTCATCATTTATATATTTAGACAAATATCTAAATACTTTTTTAATTAACAAAAAAAAGGCTCTAATTTTACATTAAAGCCTCTTTATAAAATTTATTTTAAATAGAATTTTTAAAATTTATGTTCCTCTTTACTAATGACCAAAAAGGCAAACAAAGAGATACAGGCCGCAATCGTTAAATACAAACCTACATAACTTACGCTATAAGTAGAGGCCAGCCAAATTGCGATCATAGGTGCAAAAGCAGCACCAAGAATTCCTGCCATATTAAAAGTCAGCGACGCACCGGAATAACGCACATTTGTTGGAAACAACTCTGATAAAAAAGTTCCCAATGGCCCATAAGTAAAGCCCATTAAAGCCATTCCGATACAGGCAAAAGTAGTCACCAAAACAATATTTCCGGAACTTAAAAAGTACGAAAAGAAAAATCCGAAGATTGCAATTGCCACTGTAGCTATAATAAGCATTTTACGTCGGCCAATTTTATCGGCAACTACAGCCGAAACCGGAATAAAAATGGCAAAAAACAATACCGAAAATAATTGTATTAATAATCCGTCTCTTTTCACAATTCCTAAATCTGAAGTTGCCCAACTCAACGTAAAAACAGTCATTAAATAAAAAACCAAGAAAGTTGTAACAGCAGCAAAGGTTCCAAAAATCAATTGATTTTTATACGATTTTATAAGCGTTAAAAAAGGAACTTTTACTTCTTCCTGTTCTTTTTTAGAATTTTCGAAAGAAGGAGTTTCAGTTATTTTTGTTCGAATGTAAAACCCAATTACTACCAAAAGTGAACTGGCAATAAACGGAATTCTCCATCCGTAATCCATAAAATCTTCATTGCTCATTGAGTCGGTCAAGAATAAGAAAGTTCCTCCTGAAAGCAATAATCCTATTGGAGCGCCCAATTGTGGAAACATTCCGTACCAGGCACGTTTATTTGGCGGTGCATTTTCTATAGCCAATAAAACAGCTCCTCCCCACTCGCCTCCTAAACCTACACCTTGTCCAAATCGGCATAACATTAATAATAATGGAGCCGCAACACCAATACTGGCATAACTTGGTAAAAATCCAATGGTCACGGTCGAGATACCCATCGTTAATAAAGCAGCAACCAAAGTAAATTTACGACCAATTTTATCACCGTAATGTCCAAAAAAAGCGGATCCTAGAGGACGTGATAAAAATGCTATTGAAAAAGTTGCTAAAGATTCCAGAGTCGCTATAGTCGAATTCGAACCGGGGAAAAATAATTGCGGGAAGACCAATACTGCGGCATTGGCATAAATATAAAAATCAAAAAATTCAATTGTAGTTCCTATTAAAGAACCAAAAAGAACATGTTTTAGTGAGTTCTTCTTTTTCGGGTTAGTTTCCATGTAAAATAGATATATCTTTTTTAATTACAAAAATAGAATTTCGCTAGTAATAATTCATCTTTAGAATAAATACTTTTAAATGATCACGTATTTTTAACAACTTTACCGAATTTTCATTTTATTTTATTCCAAAAATAACTCAACATTAAAAACTTGATTACAGGAGCTTTAAAATAAAAATCAAAAATCAAATCATAAGCTATCGTTAAAACTGTTTTTCACTGCATATTTTCATTAAATTTACAGCTGTCAAAAATAAATTTAAAATTATGCCAACCGACTGTATCAGCTATCAAACTTCAGGATATTTTTCTAAATTGATGCAAGATTATTTAGATCAAAAATCAGAATTAAAACCGCTGTACAACAATTTTCCTACTTTAGAAAACTTCGAAAAACAAATTGCCGAAAAAGCCGCAAACTTTGATAACAACAACCGAATCCCATTGGTTGAAACTTTAAAAAAGCAATACCACCACATCGAAATTTCTGATTCGACAAAACAAAACATCGAACTTTTAGGGCTTCAAAACACATATACCATTACCACTGGACATCAGTTAAATTTATTTAGCGGTCCCTTGTATTTCTTATATAAAATCATTTCGACGATTAACCTTACCAAGGAATTAAAGCTAAAATATCCATCGAATAATTTTGTTCCTGTCTATTGGATGGCGACCGAAGATCATGATTTTGAAGAGATCAACTATTTTAATTTTAAAGGAAAAAAATTCCGATGGAACAAAGAAAGTACAGGTCCTGTTGGAAGACTTTCTACGGAAGGTTTAGCTGAATTTTTCGAAATTTATTCTAAAGAATTAGGATCGAGCACTAATGCCAATGTTTTGAAAAAAGTTTTTGAAGAAGCTTATTTAAAACACGAAAACTTAGCCGATGCTACTCGTTTTCTAGCCAATAGTTTATTTGGCAATTATGGCTTGGTAATTTTAGATGCTGATGACGCCAATTTAAAACAAGCATTTATTCCGTACATCAAAGAAGAATTAGAACAACAAACTTCTTTCAAAGCGGTTCAGGAAACGATAGAACAACTCAAGGATTATACTGTTCAGGTAAACCCTCGTGAGATAAATTTATTTTATATCGAAGATGATTTGCGTGAACGCATTATTTTCGAAAATGATAAATACTTTGTCAACAACACCAGAATCTCATTTTCTAAAGATGAAATTTTAAACGTATTAGAAAGCAATCCCGAGAAATTTAGTCCAAATGTGATTATGCGTCCGTTGTATCAGGAAATTATTTTACCTAATTTGTGCTACATTGGCGGAGGCGGGGAAATTGCATATTGGCTGGAATTAAAATCATTTTTCGAAGCTGTAAAGATTACTTTCCCAATGCTTTTGGTTCGTAATTCTGTTCTTTTATCAACAGAAAAACAAGCTAAAAAAGCAGACAAATTAAATCTTACCTGGGCAGATTTATTCACAAAACCCGAAAATTTAATCAACGCGATTACACATAAATTATCTGCTTTTCCGATTGATTTAACACCTCAAAAAGAAATATTAGAAAAACAATTTGAATATCTTTATGAACTTGCACAGCAAACCGACAAATCATTTACGGGAGCTGTAAAAGCGCAGGAAGTAAAACAAAAGAAAGGATTAGACAATCTTGAAAAAAGATTATTAAAAGCTCAAAAACGGAAATTAGATCACGAATTGCAACGTGTAACAGATTTGCAATTCGAATTGTTTCCTAATCAAAGTTTACAGGAACGTCATACTAATTTCTCAGAATTTTATCTGGAAAAAGGCGAACAGTTGATTCCGCTTTTAATTCAAAAATTAAAACCTTTAGAAAACAATTTTAATATAATTATGATATAAAAAAAGTTTGCCACGAATTACACAAATTTCCACGAATGTAAATACTCAAAGAAAAGCAATCTGCTTCTCTTTAAAATTCGCGCAAATTCGCGCAATTAGTGGCAAACAAACAATAAAGTAATAATCCTCAGAAACAAATAACCACCTCTTCTGAAATTATTGCCTCTCTAAACCAAATAGTAACTTTTTTAAAAACAAAAATTAACCTATTTACCAAAATTATGACCAGAGAGCGCTTGATTTCATTGGATGTCTTTAGAGGACTCACTATTTTATTGATGACAATTGTAAACAACCCCGGAGACTGGGGCAATGTTTATCCGCCATTATTACACGCCGAATGGCACGGCTGCACCCCAACCGATTTAGTTTTTCCGTTTTTTATTTTTATTATGGGAGTTGCAGTTCCGCTTGCAATGCCGGATAAATTTTATGACGGCACAACTTTCAACAAAATCTTAGTTCGCTCGTTGCGAATGCTTTGTTTAGGAATTTTCTTTAACTTTTTTGGAAAAATCCAACTATTCGGACTTGAAGGGATTCCGCTTCTTATTGGCCGTCTTGCTATTACAATTGCCGTTGGCTATGCTTTGATGGGGAGTTTCAGTTCAAAAATCAAAAACATTTTAGCCTTTTCGATTCTGTTTATCTATCTGTTTTTGGCTTACAGCGGTATCGAAGCTTACAGCGATATAAGACTTCCCGGAGTTTTACAGCGTATAGCAATTGTATATTTTGTAGTTTCTCTTTTGTATTTAAAAACATCTCAAAAAACGCAAATCATAACCGGAATCGTTTTATTGTTAGGTTATTGGGCAATGCTGACCTTAATTCCTGTTCCCGGAATTGGCGAAGCAAATCTTGACAAAGGAACCAACTTAGCTTCCTGGCTTGACAGTGTTTTACTAAAAGGCCATATGTATCGAGGAACCATAACCTGGGATCCCGAAGGAATTTTGAGCACGATCCCGTCAATCGTAAACGGAATTATCGGTTTATTAATCGGGCAACTTTTACAAACTGATATCATCAAAATCCAAAAAGCACAAAAAATGGGGATCATCGGTACGATACTTATCTTTTTTGGCTTAATATGGGATATCATTTTCCCCATAAACAAATCACTTTGGACAAGCAGCTACGTTCTATATACTACAGGATTAGCAACAGTTTTTCTAACAATATTATACTACACAATTGATATTGCTAACTATAAAAAAGGTTTCAAACCATTCTTAATTTGGGGCGTAAATCCCATGATTGTTTTCTTTAGCTCGCAAATTATTCCGCAGGCTTTGGTAATGATCGAGTTTCAAAACCCGCATAATCCTTCAGAAAAAATCAATCTCTTAAATTATTTATACACTTTCGGAATTGCACCATTTTTCAGTAATCCTATGACCGCTTCATTAGCCGGAGCTTTGGTGTACGTTGGCATCTGGACGTTTATATTGTGGATATTCTACAAAAACAAATTGATTTTTAAAGTATAAAATTATCTCACCATTTAAGTAATATAAGATATTATAAGCAGAGTCTGCACAATATCCCTACTTTCTATAATTATCAACTTTGCATTAAATTCATAGCATGACATCATCCTATTTAAATGAACTTACATAACTTATATGGTTTAAAAATAATCAAAACATCATTCTACCCTGTTTTAATTACGAATTAATTAAAATCAATTCATAAAAAAAGTATACTTTTGCACAAAATTTAATAAAATATAAAATGGCAACTAATAGAACTTTTACAATGATTAAGCCAGATGCAGTTCAAAACGGACACATCGGTAATATCTTAGCAATGATTACTAACGGAGGTTTCAAAATCGTTTCATTAAAACTAACTCAACTAACTGTAGCTGATGCCAAAGCATTTTACGCAGTTCACGCAGAAAGACCTTTCTACGGAGAATTAGTTGAATTCATGTCTCGCGGACCAATTGTTGCTGCAATTTTAGAAAAAGATAATGCAGTAGAAGATTTCAGAACTTTAATTGGAGCTACAAATCCTGCTGAAGCTGCTGAAGGAACTATTCGTAAAGCATACGCAACTTCTATTGGAGAAAATGCAGTTCACGGTTCTGATAGCGACGAAAATGCTGCTATTGAAGGTGCATTTCATTTTGCTGGAAGAGAGCAATTCTAATATAAGTTTACAGTCACAGTTATCAGTGACAGTTTACAATACAAAAAAACCTGTTTCAAATCTGAAACAGGTTTTTTTTATTTCTTATTTAAAGAGCAAATAACTTTCTCTTTTAAAAGTACTTTCTATCTCGCCTAAATCAATCAAATTCTCTTTCAAATTTGCCTTTAAGTTCTCAAAATTACTATGATAAAAACTTGAAATACTTCCTACTCTTTTTCCTTTTTCAAGAATAAAAATCGTTTCAGAAACCCCAAGTTTTCCTGACTCAAACATTGTTATAAAACCATCTAATATATTGAAATCATAAATTTTAGATTTTCCGATTCCAAAATAGCGCTTTACTTTTATAGTCTTTTTATCGAATGATACTTTATGTGCTCTGGTTCTAAAAACCGTTAACCAAAAACACACAATAAATAACAAAAATACAATAGGCAAAGTCATACCGGCATTAGGAGATGTAACACAGAGATAAACTAACAATAGCGGCAAAATTGTTATATAAGAAGTTATAAAAATGGGTAAAATTTTAAACTTAGAATTCACAACCATCATAATTTAAACTTTCAATTAAAAATTATCTCAAAACCACATCTTTCACCACTTCACGACCTAACTCTTCGTTAATCATCTTCACGATTTTAGTTTTTCCGTGGCTTAATTCTTCTCTCAACACTGCCGATGCCAGTTCTACATACAAAGTACTTCCCTTCAGCACAACATTTCTTGTATATGTATTTACACCATTCCCCATCAACTGTCTCCACGCCTCTTTTACATCAATCTGATCCATTCCCGGACCTAATTTATTCACCTGGATAATCTGTTGTAAAACAGCCCCAATTGTCTGATTATTTAGTCTTTTTGCCATCGTCTAATAAATTTACCGGTCCTGCTTTTTTATAATGATATTCTTTTTTCTCCTTATTTTTCACCACCAACTTCTCATCCGAAACCGAAATCAATTCCTCACTCCATTTGGCATAATCTGTTTTATAATCCAGAAAAACCTGATCCCCTTTAAATCGAACTGAAACATTTTCAAAAGAATCACTTGTCAAAAAAGTTCCGTCAAACTGTGGCATAACTTTCTTTCGGATTCCTTTATTATTTTTAATATCAAAATAATCAAAACTTTCATTCATTCCGTAATCCTTCTCCTCACCCTTATCAAAAACTACTTTTTCAATTTCCCAATAACCGTTTAATTTTGCAATATCTTCCGGCTTAATCTCCTGTTTACAGCTCACAAACAAAACCGATAAAACCAAAATTATAAAAGCGTTTTTCATACTATAATTTATTAAAATTCAATAATTACTGCTACGAACATCCTGAAGCTTGATAAGAAAAATCAGGAGCTATTTCCTGCTGTCCGCTATATCTTTTTCTGTCCGCCGCCGCGGACAGAAAAAGGATGCCGCTCCCATCAGGGCTAGGACATCCTTTTCCAAAAGAAATTCTGTGATACAAAGTTAACTTTATAAAATTCAAATAAAATTTTTATCTCTTAATTTTTATAAGATTCACAATAATAAAAAACAATAAAACATCCTTAACAAAAAACTTATTCTAGCTAAAATTTGACTTATAAAGGCTATAGAAAATTTTAATATATCGCATTTTTACATTCAAAATATTTCAACTTTTCCATCAAAATACTTATTCTCAGATATTCTGCCAGCCACACAATAACCAAATGAAGAAAACATTACTATTTATTATTATAATTTTACTTTCCTGTACAAATAAAAAAAGCAACAAAAAAGAACCTATAATTCCGGACAATAGTCTCATTAAAAATACAGGAGAAAAAAAAGAAAAAGAAATAATAGATTCTGTCAAACACAACTTTTTAGACACACAAAAAACTAAAAACTCACCAGTCAAAATTCTCTCGGCCAAATTGCTTAAAAATCAATATTCTGATCATAAAGATATTCAGCTAACATACAAAAACACAACACAAAAAAATATTAAAGCTATTAAGTTTGAATGGTATTGCGAAAATGTGTTTGACAAACCTGCAAGTGGACAATTTTTCTTTGTAAAGGGAATATCACGAGGACACACCGATATTTTACTAAGATCAAAAAAAGCAGAATCTAAAATATGGGAAGATTTTTCAACAGATGCCTACACCATTATAGCAGCAAGAGCCTACTATGTTGCATTTGCTGACGGAACAAAATGGGAACTTAAATAAAAATGGCTTTTATTTAGATTAAATTCCAGCCCTTTTTTATCAAAAAACTTTTGCAGTTTTCACAGAAATCTTTCTCTTCATCGAGATGATTTCCACCTTCAGCATCTCTCATCAGACAAGTTTTTGTTTTACAATGAGGCAATCCTTCGGTATGACCCAATTCATGCAAAATGACTTTATAAAATTGATGATTTCTATTTTTCCTTGCCATTCTAAAATCTGAAACTACACAGGATTTACCAGGTCGATAACCCAGTCCCATTACACCCCAATCTTTAACTCCTTTATATGTTGTACTAATATCATGATTTGATAATCCAACAATTAAAGAATCTTTGCCAATATTATCTCTAAGACTTTTTATAATACTATCAGCGCGATACCTGCTCCTGGGTTTATAATATGAATTTTCAGGAAAGGAAATATTTGACCTTAAAACTACATTTGGGTTTATAGTTTTAATTTCCGCAAACACCATTTGGGATTGCTCTGTTTTAAAATCACCTAAAGGCTGTATAACAATTACTTTTTGGATTTTGACACTGCTTTCAGTTTTCTCATTTTTACAAGAAAGCACAAGAAAAAGAAAAACAAGAAAATAGTATTTCATAATCAAACTACAGCAATAAATTATTGTTTAGTACGAAGTCTTTTACGAACTCCCATAAAGAAGAAAGCTATTCCTAAAACCAATAAAATGTAGTAAAAAGAAAGACTATTATCTCTCAAAACACTCGCCAAGACAAAACAAACAACGCTGGCGAAATAAAAAACAACTGCCGATATATTATTAAAAGAAGAAAAACTCATTATAAATTATTTAAAGAAACTGTCAACGAATTCATATTTATTAAAGACTTGCAAATCTTCAATTCCTTCACCAACACCAATATATTTTACAGGAATTTGAAACTGGTCAGAAATACCAATTACAACACCACCTTTTGCAGTTCCGTCAAGTTTGGTTACAGCAAGAGAAGTTACCTCAGTTGCAGCAGTAAATTGTTTCGCTTGTTCGAAAGCATTTTGACCTGTAGAACCATCTAAAACCAATAATACATCATGAGGCGCATCAGCAACCACTTTTTGCATTACACGTTTTACTTTGGTAAGCTCGTTCATCAAATTGACTTTGTTATGCAAACGACCGGCAGTATCAATAATAACCACATCGGCATTTTGAGCTACGGCAGATTGCAAAGTATCAAAAGCAACAGAAGCAGGATCACTTCCCATATTTTGTCTTACAATAGGCACATCTACACGATCTGCCCAAACCTGTAATTGATCGATAGCAGCAGCACGAAAAGTATCTGCAGCTCCTAAAACGACTTTATAACCCGCTTTTTTAAACTGATAAGCAAGCTTACCAATTGTAGTTGTTTTACCAACTCCGTTTACTCCAACCACCATTAAAACGTATGGTTTTTTATCTTTCGGAATTTCGAATTCAGTAGCTTCACCAGTATTAGTTTCAGATAATAAAGCCCCAATTTCTTCACGAAGAATCTGGTTCAACTCCTCTGTACCTAAATATTTGTCCTCAGCAACGCGTTTTTCAATTCTTGAAATTACCTTAAGAGTTGTATTTACACCAACATCAGAAGCAACAAGAATTTCTTCCAAATCATCCAAAACGTCGTCATCGACTTTAGATTTTCCGGCAACAGCTTTGCTTAACTTTGAGAAAAAAGTAGTTTTTGATTTTTCAAGACCTTTGTCTAAAGTCTCTTTTTTATCAGTAGAGAATAATTTTTTAAAAAAACTCATTTTTATAGGTTGTTAGTTTTTTAGACTATACGATTTTTTGACAATCTAAATAATCCTAATGTTTATAGAAGACCAATTGTTTTTCTGGTCCCGACAGCACTTATGCTTTTATCTCCGTTAAAACGGACAGTAAAGATAGAGAGGATAACGGGAACTATTGCTTAAAAAAAAGCCAATTGTTATATTTCTATAAAATTTTAGACAAATATAAAAAATAAAAAAGCTACTTCCGAATGAAAGTAGCTTTTCTATATACTGTGATTGTAATTATTTCTTTTTCAAGAAAGTATCAACTTCTTCAGGAGCCATAATAGATTCTACGAATGTATATGCACCAGTTTTAGGAGATTTCACCATTTTGATGGCTTTTGATAATCTCTTAGAAGATGTTTGTAACGATGCTACGGTTTTCTTTGCCATGATTTAAATGTTATCGAAATTTAAATAAATCTTTTATTCTTACTAATATTACTAGTATTACCAGTATTACTCAATAATCAAAACTTAAGACTATATCAAAATCTCTAAGTTATTACTTAATTTCTTTGTGAACAGTTACGCGTTTCAAGATTGGATTAAATTTTTTAATCTCTAATCTATCCGGAGTATTTTTTTTGTTCTTAGTTGTAATGTATCTTGAAGTACCTGGAACACCAGAAGTCTTGTGTTCAGTACATTCTAAAATTACCTGGATTCTATTACCTTTCTTTGCCATCTTGCTATATATTTATTTAGGAAAAGATTATTTGATAAATCCTTCTGACTGCGCTTTTTTCAAAACAGCAGAAATTCCATTTTTATTAATTGTTTTTATCGTAGATGCTGCTACTCTAAGAGTAATCCATCTATCTTCTTCTGGAAGATAAAAACGCTTTTTAACTAAGTTTACAGAAAATTTTCTCTTAGTTTTGTTCATAGCGTGAGAAACGTTATTTCCTACCATCGCTCTTTTACCTGTAAGGTCACAAACTCTTGACATTATACTTATCTTTTATCGTTATTCAAAATCAGGGTGCAAAGAAAAGAAAAATAAACGATTGAAACAAAAAATTATAGCACATTTTTTAAAATTTCTTTCTGTAATATTTCTAAACTCTTAATCACGGCTCTATCTATCACTTTTTCACGTGGTTGGCCAAAATTAAATTCTTCGACAATTATACCGGTTGGAGTAGCCAAAGCGATAAAAACAGCTCCAATTTCAGCGTCAGAGTCTCCTTTTGTCGGTCCGGCGTTCCCGGTTGTGGCAATTGCATAGTCTGTTTTAAGTATCTCTTTCACATTCAAAGCCATAGCCGAGGCAACTTCTGCACTAACTACCGAAAATTGATCGACTAAATCCTGCGAGATACCGAGAACATTAACCTTTACCGCGGTTGCGTACGAAACTATACTACCCTTAAAGTAGTTAGAAGCTCCTGGAACAGCTGATAAAACAGAAGCGATTTTTCCGCCTGTAAAACTTTCTGCAGTCGCAATAGTTTTATTTTGCTTGGTCAGTATTTTACCAACTACAGATTCTATCGTTTCATTTTCTTCGTAACCAACGATAATATCATGAATAATAGCATCTAATGATTTTACATTTTCTTCGATCGCTGCTTCCAGCAGTTCTTTATTGGTTCCTCTGGCCGACAAACGCAGACGCACTCGTCCCGGATTTGGCAAATAAGCTAACTTGATGAATTCGGGCAAATTATTCTCCCAGTGTTCGATACGTTCTGCCACTAGACTCTCGCCCTGACCATACGTTAAAATAGTTTTATGAATGATATACGGACGTTTGTACTCACGAACAATTTTAGGAATTATCTCTTCTTCGACTAAATATTTCATCTCGTACGGAACTCCCGGAAGCGAAATAAACACCGTATTTTCTTTCTTCATCCACATTCCCGGTGCAGTTCCCATTTTGTTGTGCAAAACGGTGCATTTTGACGGAACTAAGGCTTGATCTTTATTTAATTGCGAAATTGGTCGTTTGTAAAAACCTTCGATCAATTCGGTTACATGAGCCAGAACTTCGGGATTTACGACTAACTCATCATCAAAATAATCGCAGAATGTTTTTTTTGTAACATCATCCTTTGTTGGCCCTAAACCTCCTGTTACAATCACCACATCGACTTTGTTTTGCAGCTGAGCAAAGGTGTCTAAAATGTGCTTTTTGTCATCGCTTATCGAAATCATTTCATGAACTTCAACACCGATTCGGTCGAGTGATTTAGCGATAAAACCTGAATTGGTATCTACAATCTGACCTATTAAAATTTCGTCTCCAATAGTAATGATAGTTGCTTTCATAGCTGTGGAATATTTTTACTTACTTAAGTGTAAGTCATTATTATAAAGTAGGTTGTTGTCGCAACGATTTTGCGTGAGGGGTAGTAGCGGCATCCTTTTGTGACAAAAGAGACGCCTTTTTTAAGCAAAAAATTTCTGGAACAAAAGATATAGCGAATAACCCGACCCTGTTTTTGCCTTAAATTAAAAAAGGGCAAAAACAGGGGCACGCCCAGATTTTACAAATCGAAATCTTTCTTAATTTCTTTAATCGCATCTTTCACCTGTACTTTTATACTTTTAAAAGTTTCGATAATTTCTTTTTTCTTGCCTTCGGCTTTTGTCCAGGCCTCGACTTGCAATATTTCTTCAAAAGCAACATTTAGACCCATTAAATCTAATGTTGGTTTTATTTTGTGCGCATACGAATATGCGTATTTATGATCTTTTTTCTTGATTCCTTCTTTGATTTGTTTTAAATCCTCAGGAACTTCGGTAACAAATAATTTTAGAATTTCGTTTACAAATTCAGGATCGTTGTCTGAAAGCGCATACACTTTCGAAAGGTTGTATTTTAAAGCCATTATTTTACTTGTATTCTAAATAATTTTTTATCTTCTAAAAAGCCTTCTAAAACATCATTAGGTTTCACCGAAGCGACACCTTCAGGAGTTCCTGTAAAAATGATATCACCAATTTTTAAAGTGAAAAATTGCGATACGTACGAAACAAGCTCATCAATTTTCCAAAGCATGAAGCTTGTATTCCCTTTTTGAACTGTTTTAGAATTGTTTGTTAACTCAAATGTAAGATTTTCCATCGAAATAAAATCGGTTTTTGGTAAAAAGTCTCCAATCACCGCAGAGCCATCAAATGCTTTTGCTTTTTCCCAAGGCAATCCTTTTGCTTTCAATTTATCCTGTAAATCCCTGGCAGTAAAATCGATACCTACACTTATCTCATCGTAGTATTTGTGAGCAAACTTAGGTTCGATGTACTTTCCTACCTTATTAATTTTAACAATTATCTCTATTTCGTGATGAATTTCTTCAGAAAATTCGGGTATTACAAACGGATGCTGCTTTAACAAAACTGCCGAATCCGGTTTCATAAAAACCACCGGTTCTGCTGGACGCTCGTTTTTTAACTCCTCGATATGATTGGTATAATTTCTACCGATACAAATAATCTTCATTTCTTTTATGAGTTACTAAGATGCTAAGTTACTAAGGTTCTAAGAAAAAAAAGCGTAAAAAACTTAGCATCTTAGAACCTTAGTAAATTAGCACCTTATTTAGTATTTAACTTTCTTAACTTAATTGCTGTTAAAACCTTTTTAGTATATAATGGAAAATCAGCATTTTGAATCCAGCTGAAATATCCCGGTTCGGTTTCAAGAATTTTATCAACTTTGGCACCTTTGTGTTTTCCGAATGTAAAAATTTCTTCGTTGTCTTTATCAAAAGCGATCATTCCGGCGAAATCGGCGATTTTTTTACGGGTTGTAAATTCAGACAATGATTTCATATCATTTTCTAAATCCGGATAACGATCTAATTGTGCTTTTAGGATTTCGTAGGTTGCCATAGTATCTGCTTCTGCAGAATGAGCATTTTCAAGACTTTTTCCGCAATAGAATTTCAATGCAGCACTTAAAGTACGTTCTTCCATTTTATGAAAAATAGTCTGCACATCTACTGACACTTTATTTTTCATATCAAAATCGACTCCGGCACGAAGCAATTCTTCAGCCAAAAGCGGAATATCGAAACGGTCTGAATTAAAACCTCCCAAATCGCTATCCTTAATCATATTATGAATTTGCGGTGCCAATTCGTTAAAAGTTGGCTCATTCGCTACCTTTTCATCGGTAATACCATGAACGGCGGTGGTTTGCGGGGGAATTGGAATCGTAGGATTCACTAACCAGGTTTTACTTTCTTTATTTCCGTTTGGAAAAACTTTGAATATCGAAATTTCTACAATTCGATCTTTACCTATATCAATTCCGGTTGTTTCAAGATCAAAAAAGCAAATTGGTTTGTTGAGTTTCAGTTCCATTTTTTAATTTTATAAGATTACAAATGTAATTTTTAAAGCCGAATTTCCTCTTTTATTCTTGATTTTTTTAAACAAAAATCAAGTCAATTTAATGATTTTAACTTTTAAATTCGTTCTTAAAGATTGGCTTTCTTTATTTCTTAACCTTTTCTTACAAAACAAAAAACCCGGAAAATCATTAAAATTTTCCGGGTTTGAATTTATTTTTATCCGATTTTAGAAATCTCTGTCAATATCAAAAGCTTCTAAATATTCTGCTACTCTTTTTACGAAACTTCCACCCAAAGCACCATCTACCACTCTGTGATCGTAAGAGTGCGATAAGAACATTTTTTGACGGATTCCGATAAAATCACCTTCAGGAGTTTCGATAACCGCAGGCACTTTACGAATTGCACCAAGAGCCAGAATACCTACTTGTGGCTGATTGATAATTGGCGTACCAAAAACACTACCAAAAGTTCCCACATTCGTTACCGTATAAGTTCCGCCTTGTGTATCGTCTGGTTTAAGTTTTCCTGCTTTTGCACGGTTTCCTAGATCGTTAACCGCTTTTGCCATTCCAACCAGGTTCAATTGATCTGCATTTTTAATTACAGGAACAATTAAGTTTCCGTTTGGTAAAGCTGCAGCCATTCCTAAGTTTATGTTTTTCTTTTTGATGATATAATCACCATCTACAGAAATATTCATTCCAGGAAAATCTTTCAATGCTTTTGCAACTGCTTCCATCATAATTGGTGTAAAAGTCAGCTTCTCGCCTTCTCTTTTTTCGAAAGCTGTTTTTACTTTCTCTCTCCATTTTACGATATTCGTTACATCAACTTCAATAAACGATTGTACGTGAGCCGAAGTTTGTACAGAAGCTGTCATGTATCCTGAAATTAGTTTACGCATTCTGTCCATTTCGATGATTTCGTCACCTCCGTTTACAGAAACCGGAACTGCTTGTTGGCTTTTTTGAACCGGAGCAACAACAGGCTGTACTGCTTTTGAAGCTTCAACAACCGCTTTTGGCGTTTTAACACCTGATTTGCGGTTTTCAATATGTTTTAAAATATCTTCTTTTGTTACGCGGCCATCTTTTCCTGAACCGGCAATACTTTCTAATTCAGCTACAGAAATACCTTCTTCTTTTGCAATATTTTTTACTAGCGGAGAAAAGAATTTATCCGATCCTGAAAAATCTTGTGGAGCACTAACTGTTTCTTTAACCGTTTCGATTGTTGCTTCAAGTGCAGCAACTTCTGCCGGAGCAGCAGCTTCCTGAGCTTTTGCAGCTGGTGCATCACCTTCAGTTTCAATAATTGCAATGGTTTGTCCTACCTGAACCAAATCGTCTTTGCCAAACAATTGTTCAACTAAAATTCCTGAAACTTCGCTTGGTACTTCACTGTCGACCTTATCAGTCGCAATTTCCAGTACTGCTTCATCAGCTTCAATTTTGTCTCCTACTTCTTTCAACCAGTTGGTAATAGTTGCTTCAGCGACACTCTCTCCCATTTTAGGAAGTTTTAATTCAAATCTTGCCATATTGTTAATCTAAAGGATGATTTTGATTTTCTGATTGCGAAATTACTGAATATTTTAAATATAAATTACACTTAATATAATTTTTTACTCAATTTTTATAATTTGCCCCCTGTCATTCCGGGAATTACTTCCAATAATAAAATTTGTGTTTTTGGGGAAAATCTTAAAAGTAACGTTCTTATCCTTAAGAGTTTTTATGATTTTGATACATTTTTTGAATGAAACATACTGATTATCCAAAATAATCTCAACACTTTTACCCTTAAAAATCAGGGACGAATTTACCATTTTTTCTTTTTTTAAATCGATAAACAGCACTTTATTTTTTAAAATAGAAGGTAATTTTTCAGACAAATTTTTATTTGAAGAGTAAAAAACCACACTTTCAGGCAACGGTTTTGGCTTCGTTTTTCCCTGAAACATTTTTATAAAAGAAAAAAACCAAATTCCGATTTGAATAAAAAATTCAAAAAACCACGACTTCTTAAAATGCTTTTGATAAAAGAAATTCATGGCTTCCTGAAAATGTTTCATGTATTTTTCGTCTTTCACCGTACTTTCTCCTTTATAATGCAAAACGGTAGTTTCATGAAAGTAAAAATTCGATTTCTGTTTTTGTAACGCACGATACGACAAATCGATATCATCTGCATACATGAAACATTTTTCATCAAAACCTTCAAGTTCTCTATATAATTCTCGTTCTAAAAACATAAAAGCGCCTACCAAAATATCGACTTTTCCGGTTTGATCTTTATCTAAATGCTGGGCATAATATTGATTGAAAATTTTCCATTTTGGAAAAACTTTATACAATCCTGAAATTTTTGTAAAAGCGACCCAAGGCGTTGGAATGCTGCGTTTGCTTTCTGGCAGGAATTCTCCAGTTCCATCGATTAATTGGCAGCCAACAATTCCGGGATTGATTTGCCTTTCGGCGAAAGCCAAAATCTTTACAAAAGTATTCTCGGCAACAACAGTATCGGGATTCAAAATGCAAATGTATTTCCCCGAAGCTTGCTCTACTCCTATATTATTACCTTTTGGGAAACCAAAATTTGCCGTATTCTGAATTAATTTTACGTCAGGAAATTTAGTTTTCATCATCAAACAACTCTCGTCTGACGAATTATTATCGACTACAATAATTTCGGCATCAAGCGTCGAGATGGCGCTCTGAACACTTAAAACGCATTGTTCCAGAAAGTAACGCACATTATAATTAAGAATAATTACCGATAATTGCATGAAAAACGAAGGGATTGATTTTTTGGAAAGTTAGAAATTTTCGGCCAAACCCAATCGCAATGACCAATCGTTTTTACTTACACCAAAATCCAGAACGAGATTACTATTGTTTTGCTTGTTCCATTTGATTCGTAACCCTGTACCAATAGCGGGATTCCATTTTTTGAAATCATAAGTATCTAACTTAGAAACCGAAGAAAGATTAGCAAAAAACACAGCTCCCCAAAATCCGTTTTTAGAGATATCGGTTCGGTATTCGCTTTCAAAATAAAGCAATGCATTACTACGGAATCTGTTTCTGGTAAAACCCCGACCTGTTTTTCCATCGCGGTCCCAGCCAATACTTGGCAAGTCAAGATAATGTGGTTTTCCGCCAAAAGTAGACCAATAAAAAGCTCTGTAAGCCAAAACCCTGTGTTTGTATTTGCTAAAAGAATGGTATTTTCTGGCATCAAAATAAAACGATTTCCATTTTTCGCCCTCTACTCCACTGGTATTAATTCTGTAATCAGCTTCGACGTATAGACCTTGTTCTGGATTTACGTTATTTTTTCTGGAATCGTACAAAGCCTGAACGGCCACTCCAAAAGAGGTTTCATCAGAGAAATCTCCATTCATATACTTCACATAATCGGTTTCATCATCAATATAAGATTCTTCAGAAATATTTTGATAATTATCATACAAGAATCCTAATCCCAGCCGAAAATCTCCAATAATTTTTCGGGTTGCAAATTGATAAAAACGCCATTGTTGATAATCCAGAGTCGACATTTCTTTGTCAGTATTATGGCCTCCCAATCCGTAAGTATCCTGCGGATAAATCATAAAACGATAATCTCCAATAAAATTCCAGTTGTTGTCTTTGGTATAAATATAGGATTGAACAGGAAAAACATACTGTTTGGTAAAACTAAAATAAGGCGAAAAAGTAACCTGAGACATTTTCGTGGTATTGCTGTCTCCCAGATAAAAAGTCGTAAGAAACGAAACCACTAATCCCGCATTTTTATTTGCATCTATAGGAACAGGAAGCAGCGAAAAAGCAACTTTTTTATCAGAATTTATTCGAAGTGAATCATTTTTATGAAAGAGTCTATACAAAACATCTAAAATATCTTTTTTACTGTTCGCGATTGAATCATTTTGCGAATAACAAAAAGGCATCAGGAAAAAGAAAAACAAAACTGTAAGAGATTTTAGATTTTTCATTTCGTAAAACTTTAAGAAACAACTTCTTACAAATTTAAAATTAATTTTAAAACAGAAGCTATTTTAGAAATAATAATAAAAGAAAATTCTAACAGATTATAAAAAAGCATATTTTTGAGTTTGAATACTAATTTCATTTCCATGAAAAACAAAATGCCTGTTAAGATTAAATCCTTGCTTTTACTTCTGGCACTAGTTCTTTTCATATCTGGATTTGTTTCTATTGAAAAAGATTCAGATAAAAATTTAGTCAAAACCTCAACATGGTATATTGCCGGGCCAGCTTTAGAAAATCAGGAAACTATTAATCGTGTTCGTCAGGAAAAAGGCACTATTAAAGTAACAGCAAAAGATAATCCGGTTGGTGAAATTGAATTAAATGTCCTGATTACAGATTCTAATTCGAACGATGGCGCTCCGACAAATTTATCTAACCAATCTAAATTTGTGAGCATCACTTATAAATCTTCTCATTTGATAAAACTACAAGCCCGCGAAGGTAATAACGAAGGAACAGGTTGTGTGCATGGAGGTTCGCATCCGCGAGTTGATTTAAAAGCTTCTCCTAAAAAATTTACAACCGTAAAAATTCCGTGGTCTGATTTTAAGCAAGACGGATTGCCAGACGGAAAACTTTTAAACGTTCACAATTTATGCAAATTCAATTTTGTGAATTACAATCCGGTTTCGGGAGCATTTTTAGAAATAAAATCAGTTATGATTAGGTAGAGTTGTTTCAAGTTTCAGGTTGAAATGAGAATTTAACTGCAAAGAGCGCTAAGTTTTTTTAATTATGAAGGTTTAATAAAAACGCTAAGTTCGCAAAGCTTTGTGTTTATCGCTTTGCGAACTTAGCATTTATACAAACTCAATGTCGAAATAAACTTTGCGTCTTCGCGACTTTGCGAGTATAAAAAACTTAGCGTAAATCTTAGCGCTCTTTGCAGTTAAATTCTCATTACAAATGCAATTGAATTTTATACTTATTACATAATTTCACTACAAACAACATAATCGTCGAAAATACCAATGCCCAGATAATTCCCGGAACTCCTACACGGAAATATCCCGGAATAATATGAATATTAAAAGCTTTGCAGAAATAATAGATCACGCCAGGCAAAATATAAATCAATAACGGATTTGCTGCTGCCGGCATAAAGAAATTACTCCATTTGGTAATCTTTTTGATCTCCATTAACCAATACAAAAAATAGAATAATACCGTACAAATTGTTGCAGAAAACATCGTCCAGGATGGAGTTCCTTTTATTTTTGAAATTCCAAAATAAGGTCTTAACAAATATCCTGTTACAAAAAATAAAACAGCAAAACCTATTACTGCCCAATTGATTTTGGCAGTTACTTTTCGATCAAAAAACAATAACGAAATTACTACTCCTGCCGAAACTAATGCAGCATGCGTGAGATGTCCGGCAATAAAACTCAACCAGGAAGTTTGCTGTATAAAAGATCCTTCGGTTAAATTCATTGTATTTGCTGCTACGCAAACTACTAAAAAAGCAATCATTGCCCATAAATTTCCGGAAACAATCCAATAATATACTACTGTAAAAAGATATGCCCAACCTATTAAACCCAGAATTCCCCACCATTTTGGTGTCATTCCGATTTCGCCCGTATCCTGAACATATAAAAAATATAATGCAACCAGAACTAACATTGCGCCATATTGTAAGGTGTTTTTTAACCAAACCGGAAAATCTTTACCGTATTTATTCCAAATCGGGATTGGCATTGCATAAGCTAAAAGCGCCCAGAAAACTGGTGCAATAATCATTTTTGCAGCATCATAACCATATTCTGCGTTGACCATAAAAACACCAATGATAATTAAGGCTAAAGCTCTTTTCAAAGTATGTGTCCAGATTGTTTTGGCGCTATCTCCTTTGAGCAATCGCGCATTAAAAGCAAACGGAACCGACATTCCTACAATAAATAAAAAAGCAGGAAAAACAACATCTACAAAAGTCATCGCATCAGCATCAGCCGGCATGTGTTTCATCCATTGCGGAACATTTGAAATACTGGCTAACTCATTTACAAAAATCATAACAAAAATTGTAATTCCGCGTAAAGCATCAATAGAAATAATCCTTTGATTGTATAAATTTTCTTTAATTTTCATAAAATAGTAGGTTTATAGCAATTTCAAATATAATATAATTCTGAAATGTTCGGTTACATTTGTTACATTAAAAAATAACCATAACAAATTCTTTCCATTTCTATACTTTTGCAACATGCTATCCTTCTTAAAATCAAAACCCGTTTTAAAAGATCTTCTTTCTGATCATTATGTCGACATTCATTCGCATTTACTACCGGGAATTGATGATGGTGCTAAAACCATAACTGACACCGCAAAACTTATCAGGGCATTTCAGGAAATTGGAATTTCTCAAGTTATTACTACGTCTCATATAAGTCATTATATATGGAATAATACTTCGGAAATTATTATCGAAAAGCACAAGGAAACTAAGCTTTTGCTGGAAGAAAGCAATGTCAAAATTCCTTTTCAGGCTGCAGCCGAATATTTTATGGATGATTGGTTTGAAAGTCATTTTAAAACCGAAAAACTGCTGACCTTAAAAGATAATTATGTATTGGTCGAAATATCCTACCAGAGCGCTCCTATGCATTTATACAAAACACTTTTTGAGTTGCAAGTTGCCCGATATATTCCGGTTCTGGCACATCCTGAACGTTATTTATATTACCGAAAAGACTTTAGTGAATATGAAAAGCTGAAAAAAGCAGGATGTTTGTTTCAGCTGAATTTGCTTTCTACAGTAGGCTATTATGGAGAAAGAATAACCAGAATTGCAGAAGAACTGCTTAAAAAAGGAATGTATGACTTTGCAGGAACTGATGTACATCATATGAAACACATTGCTTCTTTTAATGAAAAGATAAAAGTTGAAAGTATTTCTAATCTAAAAGAAGTAATTAGTAATAATCAGTTTTTTAAATTCTGATAAACGGTATTAGTACGCGTTTTCTTCGCCTTTGAATATATTGATGACTGTTTTTATGATAATCTTTATATCCAGTACCAAACTCCAATTTTCGATATACCAAATATCAAATTCCACTCTGCTTTCCATATCGCTTAATACTTTTGTTTCGCCTCGAAAACCATTAACCTGCGCCCAGCCTGTAATTCCGGGTTTGGCATATTGGCGAACCAGATAATTATTAATCAAATCACTATATTCTTTTGCCAGATTTACCATGTGCGGCCTTGGCCCTACTATAGACATATCGCCCAATAAAACATTAAAAAATTGCGGCAGTTCATCAATACTTGTTTTACGAATAAAAGAACCAAATTTAGTAATACGGCTATCTCCTTTTTCGGCTTGTTTTCTATGCGCTAAACCGTTTACATACATGCTTCTGAATTTAAAACACATAAAAGATCGATTATCACGGCCTGAACGTTCTTGTTTAAAAAAGATTGGTCCCGGCGACTCTAATTTAATTATCAGCATTATAATTGGAAACAGCCACGGAAAAACCAATAAAATTACAGAAGCCGAAAAACAAATATCGAATACTTTTTTTACAAGCCTGTTTACTGGAAACTCCAAAGGTTCTGTCCTAAACATTAATACAGGCGTATTTTCATAAAAAGCAACCTCGACTTTACTTGATTTTGTGTAAAGCTGAAAATCAGGAATAAACTTGATTCGCACCATGTTTTGTTCACAAATCCTTGTCAATTCGTTGATTACTTCAATATTGTCAATGTGTAAGGCGACATACATTTCATCGATCTTCTTTTCGAGAACAAATTCCTGAATGGCATCAAATTTTCCTAAAACCAATTTTGGATCTACAATTTTGTCATCGATCTCTTCATCAAAAAAACCTAAAAAACGATATCCGTACGTTAAATCTTTGGCTAATATTTTTCGGATTTTTTCTCCTGACGGATTGGCTCCTACCACAATAAAAGTTTTAAAATTATAGCCTTTTGCCCTAATATATTTTAAAAGTTTCATTGATAAATAACGGGAAATCATCAATAATCCGAAGAAAATTAGATAAAAATAAGCCAATCTGAGTCTCGAGATATCAGTATATTTTAGGTAAACGACAAAAATAGATATTAAAGCGGCATGAATGATTAGCTTTTTTATGGTTCTTATCAATATCGATTCTACAGGCTCAACCCGTATACTTCGGTTAGAATCATTTTGAAGTAATAATGCTACCCAGATTAAAATTGCCAATAAGGAAACTGTCCTTTCTTCTTTAGATAAAAGTTTGTCTAAACTGCCAAATCGGGCCAACGCAGAAAGTATTGTAGCGACATTTAACAATACCACATCCACTAAAACAAACAAAAGTTTAAAATAGCGTGAAAAACGGTAATGTGACAGTCTTTGTAAAATTTTCATACTGGGAATTATACCTACAAATATTAAATAAAAATCTGATGAATCAGCACCGCAAAATACCATTTTAATTATATTTTTCAATAGTATTTAAAGCTATTCTTTAAAACTTTACTTTTATGTTATGCAAATTTAATATTGCAGACCATGATAAAAACGATTTTATTCTTCTGCCTGATTTTTTCATCGGGTTATGCACAAATTAGGGGTTGTACAGATCCTCTTTCTAAAAATTATAATCCCCATGCAACAGTAAATGATGGAAGCTGCTTGTATAAAAATTTCAAAATAAAACCAGAATACTCTATCAAACTAAGCGATTCTATTCATGAAACTTCAGGATTAATTGCTTTCTATACTTTATTATGGACGCACAATGACGATCACGACAAAACGATCTATGGATTAGATTCTTTGGGCAAAATCAGGAAAAAGATTGTATTAGACAAAGTAGTAAACCATGATTGGGAAGAGATTTCTCAGGACAGTACTCATTTATATATTGGGGATTTCGGGAATAACGCATCGGGAAACAGAACAGATTTGAATATTCTGAAAATTGAAAAAAAATCTTTTTTAAAAGGAAATCCAATTATTGAAAACATTTCATTTCGATATTCGGATCAAGCTAATTTATCTGCTAAAAAACCAAATACAACCAATTTTGATTGTGAAGCCTTTATCGTTTCAAAAGACAGTATTTATTTGTTTACCAAACAATGGAGCTCTTCTAAAACCAGTATGTATGTTTTACCCAATCAATCCGGCGATCACGTTGCACAACTAAAACATACGCTTGACACTAAAGGTTTGGTAACGGGCGCTACTTATTTAGAATCAAAAAAACTCGTAGTGCTTTGTGGTTATTCTAAAATTGGAAAACCATTTTTATATCTTTTATACAATTATAAAAACAATGATTTTTTATCTGGAAACAAACGAAGGATGACTATTAAATTTCCCATTCTTCAAATAGAAGGAATCGCGACTCAAGATGGCTTGCATTATTACTTAACCAATGAATCTTTGGTTCGAAAACCTATTATTAATGTTCCGCAGCAAATTCATCGCATTGATTTAAGTCCTGTTCTAAATTCCTATCTCCATAAATAATTCGCAAATAGCGATATAAAAGTTTACTTTTGCAAAAAAGTTATGTTTTGCAAAACATTCTTAACTTATAATTTATAACACCAGTTTATAGTGAATTACTTATCTGTAGAAAATATATCGAAGTCGTTTGGCGAAAAAACGCTTTTTGACAACATTTCATTTGGAATCAATAAAGACCAAAAAATTGCTTTTATTGCCAAAAATGGTTCTGGAAAAACAACCATTATGAGCATTATTAACGGTTTAGACGAACCAGATACTGGTCAGGTAGTTTTAAGAAAAGGTATTAAAATGGCTTTTTTATCGCAAAACAACAATTTGCAGGAAGAACTGACTATCGAAGAAAGTATTTTCGCCTCAGATAATGAGACTTTAAAAGTAATTGAAAAATACGAAAAAGCGCTTGAAAATCCAGATGACGAAGAAGCCTATCAAAAAGCTTTTGACGGAATGGACCAACATAATGCGTGGGATTTTGAAACGCAATACAAGCAAATTCTTTTCAAATTAAAACTGGAAGATTTTAAACTAAAAGTAAAAAATCTTTCGGGTGGACAAAAAAAGCGTCTTTCATTGGCGATTATCCTAATCAATCGCCCTGATTTATTGATTCTGGATGAGCCTACCAACCACCTTGATCTTGAAATGATCGAATGGCTTGAAAGCTATTTTGCCAAAGAAAACATTACGTTGTTTATGGTTACGCACGACCGTTTCTTTCTGGAGCGTGTTTGTAATGAAATCATCGAATTGGACAACGGAAAATTATACCAATACAAAGGAAATTACTCTTATTATTTAGAGAAAAAAGAAGAAAGAATTAATTCTGAAAACGCCAGCGTTGACAAAGCAAAAAATCTATTTACTAAAGAATTAGAATGGATGCGCCGCCAGCCAAAAGCGAGAACGACAAAATCTAAATCGCGTCAGGATGATTTTTATGTAATTAAAGAAAAAGCGCAAAGTCGTCGTCGCGAAAACAAGGTCGAACTTGAAATTAATATGGAACGTATGGGAAGCAAGATTATCGAGCTTCACAAAATTTCGAAAAAATTCAAGGATCATGTTATTCTGGATAACTTTAGTTTTGATTTTCAGCGTGGAGAACGTATTGGTATTATTGGTAAAAACGGAACCGGAAAATCTACTTTCCTGAATCTTTTAACCGGAACACTTCCGTTAGATAGCGGCCGCGTGGTAAAAGGTGAAACAATAAAAATTGGTTATTATACACAATCCGGAATCAATCCAAAACCGGGACAACGTGTAATTGATATTATTAAAGAATACGGAGAATTTATTCCTCTTTCAAAAGGAAGAATGATTTCGGCTTCACAATTGCTGGAGCGTTTTCTTTTTGATGCTAAAAAACAATATGACTTTGTAGAAAAATTAAGTGGTGGAGAATTAAAACGTTTGTATTTATGTACGGTTTTAATTCAGAATCCTAACTTTTTAATTCTGGATGAGCCAACAAACGATTTGGATATTGTTACGCTAAACGTTCTTGAAAGTTTCCTTTTAGATTATCCGGGATGTTTATTAGTAGTTTCTCACGACCGTTATTTTATGGATAAAATTGTCGATCATCTATTTATATTTAGAGGGCAAGGAGTAATTGAAAATTTCCCTGGAAACTATTCAGATTTCAGAGCTTACGAAGACAGTGCCGATGTTGCTCAAAAAGAAGAAAACAAAGCAGAAAAGAAAGACTGGAAACAAAACAATCCAACAGGAAACCTAACTTTCAACGAGCAAAAAGAATATCAAAAACTAGAAAGAGAAATTAAAGATCTTGAAATCGACAAAACGAAGATCGAACAATTATTCTCTGACGGAAAAGTAGCAGATGCTGATATCGAGAAAAAAGCAAACGAATTACAAAACATTATCAATAAAATAGATCAGAAAGAAGAACGTTGGTTCGAGCTTTCTGCTAAAATTGAAGGTTAGTTTTTTAGTTTTCAGTCTCAGTGGCAGTTTTCAGTTTGATATTGTAAATGTAATTTCTTAAAAGTAATCTTTTTCTTTCTTTTTGTTATTTTTGTAAAAAAGAAAGAAATGGATTTTAAAGAATTATTGGCTTATAAAAAGTCTTTTGAAATTGCTATGGAAATTTTTGAACTTTCTAAAGATTTTCCAAAAGAAGAAAAATACTCATTAACTGATCAGATAAGACGTTCTTCAAGAAGCGTTTCAGCAAATATTGCAGAAGCATATCGAAAAAGAAGATATGTAAATCACTTTATAAGTAAATTGACTGACAGTGATGCCGAAAATTCAGAAACTAACGTATGGTTAGAATATTCATTTAAATGCGAATATATCAATCAGGAAAAATTTGACATCCTGAACATGAAAAATATTGAGATTGGAAAACTTATCAATTACATGATCAACAATCCGAATAAATTTGGATGTAGTATCTAATATGCTCAAAACAAAACTGAAAACTGAGACTGAAAACTTTATTATATTAGCGCTCTTAAAAAATCCACATTTTATGAAATACCTTTTAACTTCATTATTAACGTTAACGCTTTTTATTTCTTGTTCGAAAGATGACCAAAAAGATTATACTGCTGAAAACGAGAAAGAAATCACTGATTACATAGCAAAAAACAAACTAACAGCTCAAAGAACTGAATCTGGTTTGTATTATGTAATTGATGTTCCGGGAACAGGAACTCAACCTACTGCAAAATCAAACGTTACTGTAGCGTATAGAGGTACATTTACTAACGGAACTGTATTCGACCAAAGTAATTCAGATGGAATTTCTTTTAACTTATATGAAGTTATACCTGGCTGGACAGAAGGAATTCCTTTTTTCAAGACTGGAGGAAGCGGTATTCTTTTAGTTCCTTCAAGACTTGCTTACGGAAACGGTGGCAGAGAAAAAATTCCTGGAGGAGCAGTTCTTATTTTCGATGTTAAATTGATCAAAGTAAACAACTAAAACAAGAACTTTACATTATACGAAAGCCACAACAGAATTCAATTTTGTTGTGGCTTTTCTTTTTATATCGAAATAGTCACAAATGAAATAATCATAAAAAAGCAGCATCCTTTTTATAAAACTAAGAATTATATTATATAATGATTCTAAAAAATTGTGTAAATGATACTTAATCTATTTTACGAGCTTTGTTAAAGTGAAAATAAATTCATACTTTAAATATATATAAAATGGAAAATTTACATAATCCTGACGGAACAAAACGCGAAGTATTAACTGGAATGTTTTCAGATCGCGACAGTATCGAAAGAGCTTATAGCACTTTGAACGATAGAGGGTATACAAAAGACGAAATCAATTTGATAATGTCAGACGAAACCAGAAAAAAACATTATTCTGATAAAAATGATCATTCAGAATTAGGAACAAAAGCAGCCGAAGGTGCAGGAACAGGATCTGCCATTGGAGGAACAATTGGTGCTATTGTAGGCGTTGTTGCTGCTTTAGGAACTAGTCTTGTTATTCCGGGATTAGGACTAATCGTTGCCGGTCCGCTTGCTGCAGGATTAGCTGGTGCAGGTGCAGGTGGTATTGCAGGAGGTTTAATTGGAGCACTTGTAGGATCCGGAATTCCTGAAGAAAGAGCCAAAGTTTATGAAGACGGAATTAAAAATGGTAACGTAGTTCTAGGCGTTCACCCACGTAATAGTGAAGATGCTGAATATCTTGAACAGCAATGGCAAGCAAATAATGGTGTAAATATATACAGATAATCTATTTGCCTTTCAATAAAAAACCACAACAAAATTTAATTCTGTTGTGGTTTTTCATTTTAAACTCTAAACTGAGACCGGGACTGTAAACTAAAATCTACCAGGGAATCGGGTTGTAATCTTTCAGAAACTTTCCGCACCAATGCTTTCCTGTATTGATTCCGTCAAACAAAGGATCCATAACGCGTGCAGCGCCATCGACAATATCCAATGGAGGTTGAAAATCTTCTAATTCCTGTTTCTTTTTCGCCAATTCGGCAGGATCTTCATCTGTTACCCAACCAGTATCAACAGCATTCATAAAAATACCATGTTTGGCCAAAGTTCCAGATGACGTATGCGTTAACATATTCAAAGCGGCTTTTGCCATATTGGTATGCGGATGACGGTCTTCTTTAAAAAAGCGATGAAACTTCCCTTCCATTGCCGAAACATTAATGATATGTTTTTTCCCTGTATTATCTTTCTTCATAACTTCCGAAAGTCGGTTACACAATACAAAAGGCGCAACAGAGTTTACCAATTGTACTTCGATCATTTCTGTAGTTTCAATTTGCCCTAAACGCAAACGCCAGCTATTTGTTTTACGCAAATCGACTTGCTGTAAATCGGCATCGAGTTCTCCTTCCGGAAAAACTTCATTCGCCACCAATGCATTATCAAAAGAATACGGAATTTGAGATAATTGAGCCGAAGCGCGCAAACCAATTCCGGGTTCAGGTCCGTGCCAGGTTACCGGCATATTTTCGTTGGATGAAGCGCCACTTGTCAGAATTTTTAATTCGTCCAGACAATTCAAATGATCTCCTAATAATTCCTGCGCTTGTTTAGGCAATGCACTTATTGGCAATTCTTCATTTTGCATTAAATGCGAATAAAATCCTGCCGGACGTCTCACAGTTTGAGCCGCATTATTTATTAAAATATCCAGGCGTTCGTATTTTTGTTCAATAAAATTGCAAAAAATCTCCACACTTGGTATATGTCTTAAATCTAAACCATGAATTTTTAAGCGATGTCCCCAATCCATAAAATCCTCTTCCTTCGCAAAACGCAAAGCCGAATCTACCGGAAAACGGGTTGTAGCAATAACAGTTGCTCCGCCACGCAAAAGCATTAAAGTAATATGATAACCAATTTTTAAACGCGAACCGGTAATAATGGCAACTTGACCTTTTACATCAGCGGTCTGGAAACGTTTAGCATAATTAAAATCACCGCAATCGGTACACATCGTATCGTAGAAGTGATGCATTTTAGTAAATTCTGTTTTACAAACGTAGCAATTTCTTGGAGTTTCGAGTTCTAATTGTTCTTTATGAGCAAGATCATTTAGCGCCAATAATTTAGGCGCTACAAAAATACTGGCTTCACGCGCATGACGAATTCCGGTTTCTTTACGTGCGGTTTTGTCTTTCTTTTCTTTTTTTCGTTTGGCAGCCTGAAGTCCGTCTTTTACTCTTCGGGAAAACTCATCTCTGTCAGGTCGCGAAAACATTCCTGCTTCTTTAATCAAAGCAATTCTTTGCTCTTTCGGAATATCAAATATCTGATCTGTATTAGTATTCAATTGTGCTAAAATAGCAATGCATCGATTAATTTCTTCAGAAGATATCTTACTTGTACCTTCTATTTCTTCCTTCAACATCATAAAAAAACGTATTACTATTAGCTTAAATTAAAGTTCGCAAATATAGTGTTTTTGAACTCTGAAAGATCTTAAACCTAAAGTAACAAGATCTTCCCTTTTGACTATTGATCATTATCTTACTATCTTCGCATCCAGATGTAACTATTTCTATGCTATTTCAGATAAAATCTTATTTAAAATTCCTTTGGAATTCAAAAAACGAACACGGAGTACATTCGCCATTCGTATTTAATTTATTAACGAAATGTTTTTACGATAAAAAATCAAAACCCGAATATTCAATTCTGAAAAATTATCGAAAAACACTTTTAGAAAATAAAAGTTTTATCGAAGTAACAGATTTTGGTGCAGGATCAAAAGTTTTTAAATCGAACAGAAGACAAATATCTAAAATAGCCAAAACTGCAGGAATTTCAGCAAAACGTGCCGAGTTACTTTTTAGAGTTACCAATTATTTTCAGCCTAAAAACGTTCTGGAAATAGGAACTTCATTAGGCTTAGCTACTTCTGCTCTGGCTTTAGGAAATCCAAAAGCAAAAATAATTACACTCGAAGGATGTCCGCAAACAGCAAATCAATTTCAATTGCAATTTCAAAAATTCAATTTCAATAATGTAGATTCGGTAATAACTGAATTTGAAAATTATCTGCAAGACATCAAGCTGAGACTGAAAACTGAGACTGAAAATTTTGACCTGATATATTTTGATGGTAATCATTCGAAAAAAGCAACTTTAGCGTATTTCGATCTTTTATTAACCACTATCACAAACGATTCTGTTTGGATATTTGATGACATTCACTGGTCTCCTGATATGGAAGAAGCGTGGGAAATAATTAAAAACCATCCAAAAGTTACTGTAACTATTGATACTTTTCAATGGGGATTTGTGTTTTTTAGGTACGAGCAGGAAAAAGAACATTTTGTGATTAGGGCATAAAAAAAATGACAACCATTTCTGATTGTCATTTTAATACTAATTCAATTTACTTAATTATTTTTTAGCTTCTTTGTTTTCTTCAGATTTAGCTCCCATTCTGTTAAGAGTGTACATTGGAGCAAATTTCACTTTCAAACCTGCAATTTTTCTATTGTCTTCAGATGTAAGACCTTCTTTTTCAACTGTATTTTTACGGCTGTCAAGTGCTTCGTACATTAATTTTACTTCATCCCAGTCTTCACGAGAATATTTATCTTTATTATCCTCTACAGTATGTACAAATTGTTGGTATACACTATGAATATTTTTAGCGTTTACCCAGTCAAAATTCATATCATCTCCAATTTTTCCTTCACCAAATAAGGCGTTTCTTAATTGTTGTTTTGGGCTTGGAGCCGGAGGAGCAAGAACGGTAGCCATTTCATTTTTAAACGCTTCGTATTTAACTTTACTCTCATTTATTTTTTCTGTTGCTGCAGAATTGTCTTTAAGATCAGCTAGTGCAGTTTGAGCCTCGGCAGCTTTTCTGTCATATTCAGCTTCAACAGTTGCCCAATCGGCTTTCAAATCATCGGCTTTTACGTTTTTAACAGAATCAACGTAGGCTACATAAGCATCGACTGTTTTTTGAGCTTTTTCCTGTTTTTCATCTTTACAAGATGTAAATGCTAATGCAATTAATGCAATTCCCGATAATAATTGTATGTTTTTCATAATTCTGATTATTTAAGATTAGATAACAAATATAGTTAAATTTTTAAATAAAAATAAATAATTGTCATTTTTTTAATATTTAAAATTAAAATAATTCAATAAAAATTAAAAAATATGATAATTATGTAAAAACATTTTACAATCATATAACAACTTTTTCATTCAATGGAATATAATAATATTAAAAAGTATTATTTCGAAAATGCCAAGGCTTATAAACAGTTGTTTTTGTAACAAAAATCAATTTCAGGCTACTTATCGTTTATTGAAAAGTGTTTTGTACTTTTAAATCCAAAATTGTAAATCGAAATGGCAAATCCATTAATTAAAATAACCAACATCAAACGAGATTTTGTATTGGGTAACGAAATCGTCTATGTCTTAAAGGGTATAGATTTAGAAATCAACAAAGGCGAATACGTAGCTTTAATGGGCCCGTCAGGATCCGGAAAATCAACTTTAATGAATTTATTAGGTTGCCTCGATACACCAACTTCCGGACATTATGTTTTAAATGGAAAAGATGTGAGCCAAATGAAAGATGATGAACTGGCCGGAATTCGAAACAAAGAAATTGGATTTGTATTTCAAACCTTTAATCTTTTACCGAGAACCACCGCTTTAGATAATGTTGCATTGCCTATGATTTATGCAGGATATTCAAAATCTGAACGCAACGAACGCGCGATTGAAGTTCTAAAACAAGTAAATCTTGCCGACAGAATGGATCACCAGCCTAATCAGCTATCAGGAGGTCAACGCCAACGTGTTGCCATTGCCCGCGCTTTGGTAAACAAACCATCTATTATTTTGGCAGATGAACCAACCGGAAACTTAGACAGTAAAACTTCTGTAGAAATCATGAAGCTTTTTGGCGATATTCATGCTCAGGGAAACACCGTAATTCTGGTAACACACGAAGAAGATATTGCAGCCTACGCACATCGAGTAATTCGTTTGCGTGATGGTTTGATTGAAAGTGACACGAGTAAATAATTTTAGATTTCTGATTTTAGATTTTAGATTCCTTTGAAATTTTAGATTGTTGATTTTAGATTTTAGATTGTTTTCTAAATTTTAAATGTAAAAATCCATCATCTCAATCTAAAATCAGAATTCTAAAGTCTAAAATAAACTTAGCATCTTAGCACCTCAGAACCTTAGCATCTAAAAAAAATGAAAGTATATACAAAAACCGGAGACAAAGGAACAACAGCTCTTTTTGGAGGTACGCGCGTTCCTAAAGATCACATTCGTATTGACAGTTACGGAACTGTTGACGAATTGAACTCTTATATAGGACTTATTCGCGATCAGGAAATCGATGCACATTATAAAACTATTTTAATCGAAATTCAGGACAGATTATTCACCGTTGGAGCTATTTTAGCCACTCCGGCAGAAAAAGAAGTTTTAAAAAACGGTGAACTTCGGTTAAAAAACCTTGGAATCATAGAGTCTGATATCGAATTATTAGAAAACGAAATTGATAAAATGGAGGAAAGTCTTCCGCAAATGACTCATTTTGTTTTGCCAGGCGGACATCCTACCGTGTCACATTGTCATATTGCACGCTGTATTTGCCGTCGTGCAGAGCGTTTGGCAGTACATTTAAGCCATAATGAACAGGTTCCTGAAATTGCAATCAAGTACTTAAACCGACTTTCTGACTACCTTTTTGTCTTGGCACGGAAGTTGTCCTCAGACTTAAAAGCGGATGAAGTGAAATGGATTCCGAGGAAGTAAGGAGTTTACAGCCGCAGTCACAGTTTTACACTGAAAAGCGAATTCTTGAAAAGAAAGTAAAGAGTCGCAGTTTTTTAGTTTTATACTGTAAATTGGCATTGAAAACGAATAATTCAAAAAGAAGTAAACAGTCGCAATTTTTCAGTTTTCATACTGCAAACTGGCACCGAAAACTGAATACTAATAGAGACGTTCTTAAATTTTATTAAAATAAATCAAAATTTACTTGTCTTTTTCAGTAAAAAATTTATTTTTGCACAAACTAAACAGATAACAGATGTATTGGACATTAGAATTAGCATCTTATTTAAGTGATGCGCCATGGCCTGCTAACAAAGATGAACTTATAGACTACGCCATTAGAGCTGGTGCTCCATTAGAAGTAGTAGAAAACCTTCAATCAATCGAAGATGAAGGAGAGATATATGAATCAATGGAAGAAATTTGGCCTGATTATCCAACAGACGAAGATTATCTTTGGAACGAGGATGAATATTAAAAAATAAACCAAAGGAAAAAGTCTCATCACCGAGGCTTTTTTTTTGGTTCAAATACACATTTACATAAAATAGAAATACAATAAATCATGAGTTTCATAAACAGTATTATTAAAGTCTTTGTAGGTGATAAATCACAGAAAGATGTCAAAGCTTTACAGCCCTATTTAAACAAAATTAAAACATTCGAAACCAGCTTAATGAGTTTGTCTCACGACGAATTAAGAGCCAGAACCGCATATTTTAAAGAAAAAATAAAAGAAGCAAGAGCTGATAAAGATGCTAAAATTGCTGCACTTAAAGCAGAAGTTGAAAACATCGAAGACATCGACAAAAGAGAAGATCTTTATGATGCTATCGATTCTCTTGAAAAAGAAGCATACGAAATTTCAGAAAAAACTTTATTGGAGATTCTTCCGGAAGCTTTTTCTGTTGTTAAGGAAACAGCGCGTCGTTTTAAAGACAATTCATTTATTGAAGTTACTGCAACGCCAAAAGACCGCGAATTTTCAGCCAACAAAACGTATATCACTATAGAAGGTGAAAAAGCAATTTGGGCTAACAAATGGAATGCTGCCGGAAAAGAAATTACATGGGACATGATTCACTATGATGTTCAGTTAATTGGTGGTATGGTATTGCACGAAGGTAAAGTTGCCGAGATGCAAACTGGTGAAGGTAAAACTTTGGTGGCTACATTACCGCTTTACTTAAACGCTTTGACAGGAAACGGTGTTCACTTAGTAACAGTGAATGACTACTTAGCAAAACGTGATAGTACATGGAAAGCGCCTTTATTCGAATTTCACGGTTTAACTGTTGATTGTATCGATAATCACCAGCCAAGTACAGAACAAAGAAAGAAAGCATACGATGCTGATATCACTTACGGAACCAACAACGAATTTGGTTTTGACTACTTAAGAGATAACATGGCACACTCTCCTGGAGATTTAGTGCAAAGAAAACATAATTACGCTATTGTCGATGAGGTCGATTCTGTATTAATTGATGATGCAAGAACGCCACTTATTATTTCAGGACCGGTTCCTCAGGGAGATCGTCATGAATTTAATGAGTTGAAACCAAAAATCGAAAACTTAGTAGCACAACAACGTCAGTTAGCGAATGGTTTCTTAGCTGAGGCTAAAAAATTAATCAAAGAAGGAAACACTAAAGAAGGTGGATTCTTATTATTGAGAGCTTACAGAAGTTTACCTAAAAACAAAGCATTAATTAAATTTTTGAGTGAAGAAGGAATCAAGCAATTGCTTCAAAAAACCGAAAATCAATACATGCAGGACAACAATCGCGAAATGCATAAAGTGGATGAAGCTTTATATTTTGTAATTGAAGAAAAAAACAATCAGGTTGAATTGACTGATAATGGTATTCAATACCTTTCTGGAGATACAGATCCTGACTTTTTCGTACTTCCGGATATCGGGACTGAAATTGCAGCGATCGAAAAACAAAAACTGGATAAAGACGGTGAAGCTGAAGCTAAAGAAAGGTTATTCCAGGATTTTGGAGTAAAAAGCGAGCGTATTCATACTCTTACTCAACTTTTAAAAGCGTATGCTCTTTTTGAAAAAGATGTAGAATACGTGATCATGGACAACAAAATTATGATTGTTGATGAGCAAACTGGTCGTATCATGGATGGTCGTCGTTATTCTGATGGATTACACCAGGCTATCGAAGCAAAAGAAAATGTAAAAATCGAAGCTGCTACACAAACTTTTGCAACCGTTACATTACAGAACTACTTCAGAATGTACAGCAAATTAGGCGGTATGACAGGTACAGCGGTTACAGAAGCTGGAGAGTTATGGCAGATTTATAAATTAGACGTGGTGGAGATTCCAACCAACCGTCCGATTTCAAGACAAGACAAAGAAGATTACATCTACAAAACAACACGTGAGAAATTCAACGCTGTAATCGAAGATGTTACTGAATTATCAAACGCAGGAAGACCAGTATTGATTGGAACAACATCTGTAGAGATTTCAGAATTATTAAGCCGAATGTTGAAAATGAGAGGCGTTACGCATAACGTTTTGAATGCTAAAATGCACAAACAAGAGGCACAAATTGTAGAGGAAGCAGGTAAAGCCGGAGTTGTAACTATTGCAACCAACATGGCTGGTCGTGGTACCGATATTAAATTATCTCCAGAAGTAAAAGCTGCCGGAGGTTTAGCAATCGTGGGTACAGAACGTCATGATTCTCGTCGTGTAGACAGACAGTTACGTGGTCGTGCAGGACGTCAGGGAGATCCGGGAAGTTCTCAATTCTATGTTTCTCTTGAAGATAACCTAATGCGTTTATTTGGTTCTGAAAGAGTTGCTAAAGTTATGGACAGAATGGGACTTCAGGAAGGTGAAGTGATTCAGCATTCTATGATGACCAAATCTATCGAGCGTGCTCAGAAAAAAGTAGAAGAAAACAACTTTGGTGTTCGTAAACGTTTATTAGAGTATGATGACGTTATGAACTCTCAACGTGAAGTAGTTTACAAACGTCGTCGTCACGCCTTGTTTGGTGAGCGTTTGAAACTGGATATCGCGAATATGCTTTATGATACTTGCGAATTGATCGTAAGCAACAATAAATTAGCAAATGATTTCAAAACATTTGATTTTGATTTAATTCGTTATTTCGGAATTACATCTCCAATTTCTGAAGCAGATTTTACAAGATTATCAGATATTGAAGTTACAGGAAAAGTATACAAAGAAGCTTTGGCTTTCTACACTGAAAAAACAGAAAGAAGCGCCAGAGAAGCTTACCCAATTATTCAGGGAGTTTACGAAGAGCCAAACAACCAATTCGAGCGTATCGTAGTTCCGTTTACTGATGGAATCAAGACTTTGAATGTTGTAACAGATCTTAAAAAAGCGTATGATAGCCAAGGTGCTCAGTTAATTGCTGATTTCGAGAAAAACATCACTTTATCGATTGTTGATGAAGCCTGGAAAAAACACTTACGTAAAATGGACGAATTGAAACAATCTGTTCAATTGGCCGTTCACGAACAAAAAGATCCATTGCTTATTTACAAATTAGAAGCATTTAATTTGTTTAGAGGAATGTTAGACAACGTAAACAAAGAAGTTATTTCATTCTTATTCAAAGGTGATTTACCAGCTCAAAACGTTCCTGAAATTCACGAAGCAAAAGAAGTTCGTCAAAAAGAAAACTTCAAATTAAGCAAAGACGAAATTGTAAACAGCGAAGACATCAACCGCGAAGCTGGAGAAACACAACAACGTCAGGTTACGGAAACTATCGTAAGAGACATGCCGAAAATCAATCGTAATGATACTGTTACAGTTCAGGAAGTTGCAACAGGCAGAACGGAAGAAATGAAATTTAAAAAAGCCGAAACTTTAATCGCTTCTGGCGCTTGGGTTCTTGTTAAATAATATTTTTTTCTAAAATAATAAATTGAATAGCCTCCAGCTTTAGCTGGAGGTTTTTTTTTGATCCATACCAGGCTTTAGCCAAATTTTAGACATTTTAAATTTGGCTAAAGCCATTTATATATTCTATATCTAAACTCCAGCTAAAGCCGGAGGCTATTCAAAAAAAATGTCTCACACCATGGTACGGTTTTATTTTCTGTTTTGTTTTTTTTCACAAAGTCACAAAAATGCTCGCATTTAATAATAATAAAAATGTATTTTTGCTCCCGAAACAACGAAATCAAATCTTGAAGAAGTTTATTATCATAGTACTTTCCTGTATGCTTCTGGTGCCATCCTTTGGCAGTTTCTTTGTTTATACCTCTTTCAAATTAAATCAGGATGAAATTTCGAAAACCATTTGTGTACAACGCAAAATGCTTTTTAATTCCTGTAACGGTCGATGTGAACTTCAAAAAAGTTTAAAAAAATACGCCGACAACGAAAAGAAAATGCAAAACAATCTAAAAGAAAAAGTAGAGATTGTTTACATTCAAAATACAATTACAAACGAATTCAAATTAGTGAGTCCAATAGAATCTAAAGCAAAACTTTTTGCTGTTTTAGATCAAAAACCTATTGCTGTTGCGACAACTACTTTTCGTCCTCCATCCTATTTTATATAATTTTTAAAATCAAATTTCAATTGTATTGAGATGATTTTTCGTTGTTCATAAAACAACGAAACAGTGCTTACGCACATTTTAAATTTAAATTATATAAAATTCATAAAATGAAAAATACTTTATACAAAGCATTTGCTATTGTTGCAATTGCTGTATCACTAGTTTCATGTTCAAACGACGATAACAACGAAACAACTTCAAGAAACGGAAATATTACTTTAAAATTCGACAATGCTTTTGGCGCCAACGACCTAATTTTAAACACACAAGGCAACACCACTTCAAACAACGAAGTACTAAAAATTAGTCTTGTAAAATATATTGTTAGCAACGTTGTACTTACAAAAGCTGACGGAACTACTTTTACCTACCCTAAAAGCAAAAGCTATTTTATCGCAGACGAATCTACTGCTGCCGGACAACAGTTTAAACTAACAGATATTCCTGCAGGAGATTACGTAAAAGTAAAATTTGGCATTGGAGTCGACGAAGAACAATGGAAATTAGGCGCGGCCGGACAAGGCGATTTTTTGGCTCAGGCAGATGATGCAGGAATGCTGTGGTCATGGGCTGCAGGATATAAATTCTTTGCTCTCGAAGGAACTTTTACCTCTGCAACTGTTACCACACCAACTCCTTTTATGATTCACACCGGAAAAACCGGAACCGACTATAATTATACCGAAGTAACCGTAGACCTGCCAACAAAAGCTTTGGTTCGCGATAACATCACTCCTGCCGTTCATATTATTACAGATCTTTCTAAAATTATCGACGGCAAAAACAAAATCAAACTTTCTGATAACAACGCAGGCGGAATGGGTGCCATGATTATGGGCGGAGCCAACTTACTGTTGATTACGCAAAACATCAGCGCTATGTTTAAAGTAGATCACGTACACAACGACTAAATTTATTTTAAGGAGCACAAAAATTTCGGTTCACCAGAAATAACGTCCCGCTATCCACTATATCTTTTTTGTCCGCCGCGGCGGACAAAAAAGGATATCGCTCCTATCGGGGCTAAACGAGAAATTTTGTGCTTCTAATAAACCAAAGAGCAACACACAAAGAAATTTTAATGCCATTGTAATTTGTGCAAATTCGTGCAATTGCTTCGCCTGTTCGCTAACGCTCGAGCCGTGGCAAAAAAATAAATCGGATTGTTCTTTATAAATAAAAAATCATGCTGAAAATAAAATATTTTCTATGGCTGATGATTCCGTTGTTATGGAGTTGCTCTAGTGAGGAAGATGAATATGTAAATATTCCGTTGGAATTTACTGTTCCGTCAAACTTTCCTGCTTTAGCGTACAATATTGCACTGAATCCGCCAACAGAAAAAGGCTTTGAACTGGGCAAAAAACTATTCTACGATGGGCGTTTAGCGTCTGATGGAGTAGTTTCCTGCGGGTTTTGCCACATACAAGCCAACGCTTTTACGCATCACGGACACACAGTAAGTCATGGCGTAGATAATGCCCAAGGAACAAGAAACACGCCATCGATTCAGAATCTGGCGTATCAAACTACATTTATGTACGACGGAGCTGCAGATCATTTGGACTTGCAGCCTATAATTCCGTTGACGAGCATTATCGAAATGAACGGAAATTTGAACGCTATTTTGAAAATGATGAAAGCCGACAAAGAATATCAAAAATTATTTGGGCTAGCTTTTGACGATGGCGCCATTACAACCGAAAATATGCTAAAAGCACTTTCGCAATTTATGGTGATGGTAGTTTCCTCCAATTCAAAATTTGACAAATACCGACGTAATGAAACAGGCGGAACTTTAACATCAGACGAGTTGGCGGGTTACGATTTGTTTAAATCAAAATGCGCTTCTTGCCACGCAACCGATTTACAAACCGACAATTCGTTTAGAAATAATGGTTTGGCTGTAAACCCAATGGTAAATGATGTTGGTCGTTATAAAGTTACAGAACTGGCGAGTGATTATTACAAATTTAAAGTGCCAAGTTTGCGTAATGTAGAGGTTTCAGGACCTTATATGCACGACGGAAGATTTGGAACTCTCGAAGGTGTTTTGGATCATTATGCAAGCGGTATAGAAAACTCGGCAACGCTGGATCCTATATTAAAACAGAATGGAAAATTTGGAATTTCGCTTTCTGATACGGATAAAAAACAAATCATAGCTTTCCTGAAAACGTTGACGGATAATGAATATTTAAAAGATAAACGTTTCTCTGAATATTAACACGTTTGTGTAAATTATTTCTAACACATAGAAACATAGATTAAAATTTAAAAGAAGGCGTTTCACTTATTTAAAATACACATAGCTTACTATGTAGAAAAAAACAGATTTCAATAAAATAGGTGAGCATTTTGATGAAGTATATCACCAAAGTTGTCATTTCGACGGAGGAGAAATCTTCGCGAGAAGCTCGACAAAAATTGAATTCTCGTCGCAGAGTTACTTACGGAGATTTCTCCTCCGTCGAAATGACAAGATTGTGTTATCAAGAATGTCAAAAAAACAAAATACATAATGAAAACCGGAGTCCTAGCCCCGATTGCAGTGGAAAGCCTTTTTGAAAAAAGACCTAATTTTTCTTGGGTTTATAAAGCGACCAGCGGAAGCTTTATAAAAACATAGAAACATGGGATTTTGAGAAAAGCTTGAAACGAAAAGCGGGATCAGCTTCTAAAAATAATAAGAATGAAAATGAGAAAAATAATAGTAATGTTGACGCTTTTGGCTGGATTTTCGGCCTTTAGTTTTACCGTAAAAGATAGTATTTCGGGCTTTACGTTTCAGCGTTTGGCGATGATGGAAGATTTTGATTGTGATGCCTGCGGATGTTCTGCAAGTGGCGGAAGCATGGGTTTTGGTTCTATGCTGAACAATAATTTTGTGGGTTTAAGATATATGAAACAAAGTTACACGAGCCGCGACGGAATCTTCGCCAATTCGCCGTGGATAGATGAAAATTTTAATACGATTCAGGCTTGGGCAAGAATTCCGGTAACAGAGAAAATTCAGATTTCGGCATTGGTTCCGTATCATTTTAACGAAAGAGCTTTGACGGCCGGAACTGAAAATATTGAAGGTTTGGGAGATATTACCGTGATGGCTTTGTACACGGTTTTTGAAACGAAAAAAGACAGTACGTTTTTTACGCACAAGGTAAATTTGGGTGGTGGTGTAAAACTTCCGACAGGAAAATTTACTGAAGCCAATAATTTAGGAAGCGTTAATCAGAGTTTTCAGTTAGGAACCGGAAGCTGGGATTTTCCTATAGTTTCTGAATATGTGGTGAAACATAAAAATTTGGGATTAAACACAACGCTGAATTACATTTTTAAAACTGAAAACAGTAAAAACTATCAATACGGCGATCAGTTTAATTATGCAGGAACGTTCTTTTATTTGTTCGATTTAAAATCGGTTCAAATTGTTCCACAGGCTGGTTTGGCTGGTGAAGTTTACCAGACTAACAAACAGCATAATTTGGATTTACCCAATACGGCGGGTGATATTTTGTTTAGCAAATTTGGCATTGAAGCCGGAAAAGATAAATTTTCGGTTGGGTTAAACGTTATGCTGCCTATTAGCCAAAACTTATCAAGCGGTAATATGGAGGCGAATTACAGATGGAGTGTAAATTTGAATTATACCCTTTAATTTTTTAAACCAGAATAAAAACAACGAAAACAAGCTTTGAGAAAAATCATTATCATATTTCTTTCCTTTATGCTTTTGATGCCATCGTTTGGCAGTTTCTGCGTTTATACCACATTCAAATTAAACCAGGAAGAAATTTCGAAAACCATTTGTGTACAGCGCAAAATGATTTTTAATTCTTGTAATGGTCGTTGTGAGCTTCAAAAAAGCCTTAAGAAATACGCTGACAACGAAAAGAAAATGCATGATAATCTGAAAGAAAAAGTAGAAGTAATTTATATTCAGAATATTTCGTTGAGTAATTTCAAATTAGTCGCACCAATAACATCGCGAAAAGCCATTTTTGCTTATTCCGATAAAAAACCAATTTCGGTTTCGAATGCTACTTTTCGTCCTCCCTCTTATTTGATATAGATTTAAGTTCCGCTTTTCAATTCTTTTGAAGGGCTTTTACTCGTATTCTACCAAGAGAATATCGGTTACTTTTTAAAATTTATATCATTTAAAATGAAGAAAATATACCTCATCCTATTACTTATAGGACAATGTGTCGCAGCTCAAAATCAAACAGAAAAAGACACAACAAAATCTCAGGAACTGGAAAATGTTTTTATAACAGCCAATCGTACAGCCACTTTACGAAAAGAAACTCCAGTTGCTATAAGCAAAATAACTGCCAAAACTATTAATGAAACCAAAGCTACGGCGGTTTACGAAATCATCAATAAAACACCCGGAGTATTGATGGTAAATTTAGGAAATGAACAGCACATGATGTCGATTCGTCAGCCTATGACTACCAATGCTTATTATTTATATCTGGAAGATGGTTTGCCAATTCGCCCCATGGGAATTTTTAATCACAATGCTTTACTTGAAATTAACCAGTTTAATTTGCAAAGTATCGAAGTTGTAAAAGGCCCTGTTTCTTCGCTATACGGACCTGAAGCGGTTGGTGGAACTATCAATTTAATTTCGCTAAAACCGCCGGTTGATCCGGAATTTAAATTTGGTGTTCAGGCTGATAATTATGGTTACAGAAGATTTCAGGCTGCCGGAGGAGCAACGATCGGGAAAATTGGTTTTCATATTGCCGGAATTTCGAGTTTGCAGGAAAATGGCTGGATGACCTATTCTGATTATAATAAAGACAATCTGAATGCGAGAATTGATTATAACATCTCCTCTTCGACCCGCTTGATCAGTAATACGATGTATGGAAAATATTATTCGGACATGAGCGGAACGGTTAATGAAGATTCTTTCAACAATAGAACGTATCAAAGTACTTCTAATTTTACCTATAGAAAATCTGACGCTTTACGAACAAGATTAACACTGGAACATGATTGGAACAGTAATTCGAGCAGTTATATTACAGGATATTTAAGAGACAATAAATTAGGTCAAAATCCTTCGTACGGAATCAGATGGAGCCCAACTGTGAATCCTACAACGGCAAAAGGAGAAGTAAATTCTAATAACTTTAAAAGTTACGGCGCCATTGCACAACATACTCAAAAGTTCGATTTTTTGAATACAAAATTGGTTGCCGGAGCTTTATATGATTATTCTCCAGTAACCTATTGGTCGTATGTTATTGATCTAAAAGCCAATCTAAATCCCGGAGAAGTTGGTAAACAAACCGTAGATTCTTATGAAATCATTGCACAACATCCGGACTCAAAACTGGCAGATTATAATGCAGACATTTATAATGCTGCAGGTTATGCACAAGTAAGTTTTAATCCCATCGAAAAACTGATTATTACGGTTGGCGGGCGTTATGACAATATGAAAGTGAATTACAATAATGCTCTTGACAATTCTACCGGAAGTAAGCTTTATGATAAAGTAACTTTTAAAGCTGGTGCCAATTACAATCCAGTTGAGTTTGCCGGATTTTACGGCAATTATTCTCAAGGTTTTGCGCCTCCGGGAATCACCTCTATTTTTAGAACCAAACCTGGAACCGGCGGAACAACTGGCGTTCCTGCTGATTTTTATTATAATCTGGAACCTGCCACTTTCGATAATTACGAAATTGGCGGATGGCTTTCTTTCTTTCAAAATAAATTAAATTTTGATTATGCTTTGTATTATATGGAAGGTAAAAATGAGTTGCTAAACATTAAACTCGCTGATAATTCAACAGATTATCGTTCGGCTGGAGAAACGCATCATAAAGGAATTGAGTTTGGCGCTTCTTACCGACCTTCAAAACAATTCAACATTCGTCTTGGCGGAACTTATGCACAACATACTTATATCGATTTTAAACTTTCGGACAAACCAAGCGATCCTGTTCAGGATTTAAACGGAAAAGAAATGCCGGCAGCACCCAAATGGTCCGGAAATTCTGAGGTAAGTTATTACCCCAACTGGCTCCCGAATCTGAGAACTTCGGTAGAATGGCAACTTGTTGGAAGTTATTATCAGGATCAGATAAATACCGTAAAATATAGCGGTTATAATATATTCAACGCCAGAGTTGGTTATCAATGGAAAAAAATTGAAGTGTACGGAAACGTGCTTAATCTAACGGATAAATTGTACGCTTATAATGTTTCCCGAGCCAATACCGCAAACGCTCAACCCACTTATACCGCAGCCGCACCAAGAACTTTTGTGTTTGGTATACAGTACAATTTTTCATTAAAAAAATAAGTTTTTTGCCACAGCTTAAAGATTAAAAAAGTTTTTTTTACCATTAAGAGATTAAGAAAGTTAGGCTTAATGAATCTTAATATCTTAATGGTTCAAATTTTAAAATTCCTTAATTTTTTAAATCCTTTTAAACTATGGCAAATCATAAAAACTCAAAATATGAGCAAAGAAATAAATAAGGATAAAAAGTCTAGAAAAAAGGATTCAAAGTTTGTCAAGAAAATCAAACAGCACATGTACAAATGGCATCGTGCGATTGGGTTAGTAACCATTATTCCGGTGATATTCTGGACGCTTTCAGGATTGATGCATCCGTTTATGGCACATTTTTTTAAACCTGAAATCGCACATGACAAACTCGAAGCGCAAGTAATTGATAAGACGCAATTGCACTTTTCGATTCAGGAAGTTCTAGAGAAAAATGAACTAACGCAATTCAAAAATTTCAGAGTTGTTTCGTTCAACAATAAAACCTATTATCAGCTGAAAACTATAATTGGTGAATTGTGGTATTTTGATGCTTCGACCGCTGAAAAACTGGAAAACGGAGATCAAAAATATGCCGAATGGCTTTCGCGTTATTTTCTGGACGATCAAAAAAGTGCCGTAAAAAATAGTGAAGTTGTAACCGAATTTACTTCGCAATACAAATATGTCAATCGTTATTTACCGGTGTACAAGTTGAGTTTCGATCGTCCGGATGCTATGCAGGTTTATGTAGAAACATCTTCGTCTAAATTGGCAACTTATAACCCAACGTCAAGACAAGCGTTTATCTGGTTTTTTGATACTTTTCATAACTGGTCGTTTATAGATGCGATTACAAACAACAGCATCCGAATCATTACGATGATTTTCTTATTGTCCATCATTGGCTTTTCTGCCTTGAGCGGAATTTTAATTTATGGCTTACTATGGAAACAATTTAAAAAAACAGATAGTTTAGCGCCTAAAAAAGGTCTTAGAAAATACCATCGCCAAATAGGAATTTGGATTTCTCTTTTTACTTTAACATTTGCTTTTAGCGGAGCCTATCACGCCACAACAAAATGGAATCCGTACACTTTATCGCAAATGGTTTACGAACCAACTTTTGTAACCAAAGAAATTCCGGTGGCCAATAATAAGCTGGATCTAGACTGGAGCCGTTTTCAAAACGCGAGTATTATTACTTTAAATGACACAACATATTTCCGTTGTGAATTGCTTGAAAAACAAAAATTCAAAAGATCGAAATCAGATTCTAATTCAAAATGGAATAAAAAAGACGATCCAAAATCTGAGGTAATTTACATTAATGCTGCGACCAATAAAGTTGTGCCAAATCTGGACTTTCGATATGCTGAATTTCTGGCTTATTATTTTACAGATGGCGCTCCTAAACTTGCTTGTTGCGAAATGGATCAAAGTTCAGATGAACCTCATGTTTCTTTAGAAAACGTAAAATTATTAGATTCTAAACTCCTAATCGATTTTAGCAGTCGCGAATATGGTTTTGTCAACAAAAGATTGCCGGTCATAAAACTGGCTTATGACACACCCGAAAAAACGACTTATTTTATCGAAACTTCGACTTCAAGGTTAGCTGCAGTAGTTAAAAATAGCGATATGGTCGAAGGTTACTCGTTTGCTATTCTCCACAAATTTTTATTTATGGATTGGGCAGGAAAAAACATTCGGGATCTAACAATGGTTGTAGCCGCACTAACTATTTTGATTGTAAGTATTTTGGGATTTATTTTGTTTTTGAAGAAATAGTTTCAAAGATACTAAGGCGCTAAGTTGCTAAGGTTCTAAGTTTGACAACTTCTGTTGAATTTTTCTCAAAATTTCTCGCAATCCTGATAGCTATCAGGAGCGAAGCTACAAAGTTGTTTTGCTTAGCCCCTAGCTTCAGCTAGGAGAATACGATTTAAATAGAAAAAAGGCTTTAGCCAAACCCATAAAGTAGACTGCACCCAAAAGTTCAATGTCATTAAGTTAAGAAAAAATCTACAAAATTACTTAACCGTTTAATCAAGAAAGTAATTATAAAAATCCGTTTTTATCAGCGTTTTCGCTTTAGCGAATCAGTGAAATCAGCGTCTAATTTTGACGCGGATAAAACAGATTTACTTCGTAAAAACGCGGATAGAAACGGATTTGATTTGTAATAATTTTATTTTCTAAAAGCTTAACTTAATGACATTGAGCTTTAACTGGACGCTATTTAATCTTACTTTTTAAAATAAAACTTTGTGACTTCGCGAGATTAAATCTATAATTATTACTCACCTGTCAAACACAAACTATATTCTTTTCAACTTAGTAACTTAGCTTCTTAGCAACTTATCTAGGATTCTCTTCAAAATAACGCGCCTCAATTCGTTTAATATCTTTGATCGAATTTTTGGCCCAGGCCAAGCGTTTCTCCAAAATTTCTTCTTCGGATAAATGCCAGTTGATATCTGATTTTTGCAATCTATTCGTTAAGTTCTGAATGATGATCGCGGCAGAAACAGAAATATTCAGGCTTTCTGTAAAACCCACCATTGGGATTTTAAGAAAACCATCTGCTTTTTCGAGAATTTCTTCTGACAATCCGTCTCTTTCTGTTCCAAAAAATAAAGCACTTGGTTTTGTAATATCGAAATCCTCCAACAAACAATCATTTTCATGAGGCGTTGTGGCAATAATTTGATATCCCTGATCTTTTAAAGTCGAAATACAATTGGTAACCGAATCGAACTGATTAATGTCTACCCATTTTTGGGCGCCCATTGCAATTTCTTTATCGATTTTTTTTCCGTAACGCTGTTCGATAACATTCAGTTCCTGAATCCCGAAAACTTCACAACTACGCATAACAGCGCTTGTATTGTGCATCTGAAAAACATCTTCTACAACAACTGTGAAATGCTTTGTACGATTTCCGAGTACTTTTAAGAATTTTTCTTTGCGGTTATCGGTCAGTATATTTTCAAGGAAAGCGAGGTAATCTAAATCAATCATTTTATTCGTGTTTGCCGCAAAAATACACCATTATTAAAACAGAAAGAAATTTCACCTCAATTTTCAACTGTCTTAATAGGCAACTAAACTATTATTCAGTTTTTCATGCAAAATGTTGAGTTTCGAAAAATCGATTTGCAAAGTTTCTTCTTTAAACTCATCTCCTGCAAAAACAGCATTTTCATTTTTAGAATGTCTTTTTAAACGATCGTATATTTTTTCTAATTCATCATTAGAATAATCCATCTTTATAAAGCCTATGAATTTTTCAATAACAGCTTTCATTCCGTCATTATAATTGAGCATTACAACGTTTTGATCTGCTTTGTAAAAATCAAGAAATCCCTGAAAATATTTCTCGAGAACTAATCCGCCATATTGCTGAAAACTTAAGTCATGAACTTCTTTTACCGAAATCCCAAAAATTTCAGAAGGCAATAGATTAGGAACCATATGCATTCCCATCATTTTCTGATGTGATTTTAAAACTTCTGTTGGGTTTCTGTAAAGTAAAGCAAAAGGTATATCAGGAAAAATGGATCTTAAATACGAAGCCTTAAAAATATGCCACGCATCAAGTTTTATAATTAAATGCTGCTGTTCTGGAAATCTTTTTTGACCCAATAATTTTATTACTGATTTTAATAGCGACGTTTTTTTCTCCAAGCTAAAAAGGTCACTTCTCAAAATTTGATCGATAATTGGCGCTTCAGAAATCATTATATTTTCTGAAGAAGTTGCTAAAGATTGGCTCAACATGGTAGAACCGCATCTGGACACGTGAAAAACCAAAGATTTTAATTCAACTGAAATCAGTTCATTAGACCATTCGATAAGATTTTCTACCGTACTTACTACTTTAAATTGCTTCGAATTATAAGCATGGCTTTTGCATTTTGCTATACTTTCATCAAAAAACGGATCGGCATATTTTAGATCTGCCAAATAAATCCATTCAAAATAAATCTCATTGTCTTTTTCTATTAATTTATAAGGAATCCAGTTGAAAAGTGGATGATTTAGATTTTCCATTTTATGATTTTATTTTGATTGTAGATCTGCAATGATTTTAGCTCCGGTTTCTGACGGATTTCGGGAAAGCTCAGCAATAATCTGCTGTTTTACTTCATCTGAATATTGATTCTCCTTTGGTGATTCGTTTACATCAAAACCCATTTTAGTAAACAATTCGTCAGACCAATCGTTTCTAATACAATCGAGTGTAAAATGAATGCGTGGTTCGGTACCATTGTTTTCTACGCTATGCGGAAGCTGAAAATTGGCATACCAACATTCTCCCATTTTCATAGGAACACGTTTTTTATCTACATAAAAAAATACATCATCGTTTGTTACAATAGGAATATGGATTCTAAAAAAACCATCTTCATAAGAGGTATCATTATCCACATGCTCTTTAATTTCGCTTTGAGGATCCAATCGAAGTAATCTGACAGCTTCTTTTTCGCATTGAAACCAATCCATAATCGCTTTAAAATAATGACAGCGATCCAGTAAACTGGTATTTAGATATTCTTTGTTTGCAAAAGATGTAATATCATTTACTAAACCCGATTGCGACCTTAGAGAAACGCTTGTCCAGTTTCCTTCGTATCGATTGGTATTAAAATGTGGTGTCCATAAATCATTTTCGCAGATCACAAGATCTTCTTGCAATTTATCTATTGAAAAAGAAACCGGAAGTTTACTTGAAGAAGGATTCATATACTGTAAAGAATTAAATTATTCAGATAAATTTTTAATGATGAAATCATATAGTTTATTAGTAGAAAAAATCTCCGTTTCAAGATCTGTTTTTAAAACTAAATCTGCATTCGACGGAATTTCGAAAACATCGCTTATTCCGGTAAAATTGTTGATTTTATTACGATCGTGATCCGGCAGTAAAGCTTTTTGATACAATCCTTTTGGATCTCTTTTAATGAGATTATTTATCGAACAATCTAAATATACGGTTCTGACAAACTCATAGGTTCTTAACTCGTTACGCAGATTTTCATAAGGATTAATGACTGACATTAAAACGATTGTATTTTCTTTCACAAAGTTTTGTCCTACCTGAAACAAACGCTTGATATTTTCGCATCTGTCTTCTCTTGAAAATCCTAAATCACTGCAAATGGTTTTACGATACACATCACCATCAACGATTTCGACTTTATAACTTTTATCTGCTAACAAATGACGAACATTTTGCGCTAATGTTGTTTTGCCTGAACCTGATAATCCTGTAAACTGTATTAAAATCATTGAAAGTTTATTTTACTTTACGTCATAATAAAAATAAACATTTTGTAAGACCCTTACAATAAGTATAATTACGCTTTTTTCTGTGAAAAATCAAAGTTAAAATGTGCCTAAGGGCAATGTCATTAAGTTAAGGGGAAATCTACAAAATCACTTAACAGTTTAATTAGGAAAGTAATTAGGAAAATCCGTTTCTATCAGCGTTTTCGCTTTAGCGAATCAGTAAAATCAGCGTCTAATTTTGACGCGGATAAAACAGATTTACTTCGTAAAAACGCAGATAAAAAACGGATTTTATTTGCAGTAATTTTATTTTCTAAAAGCTTAACTTAATGAAATTGGCCTAGGGTACGCTAAATTTATTTTAATTCTTTTTCTACCCACATTTAGTGTCTAACGGCACAAAATATTGACTTTAATTTTTTTATTCCCATAAATCACTATTTTTATCCTTCAATTGAATAAGATGAAAAAGAAATTGGTTATTTTGACCGGAGCCGGTATAAGTGCCGAAAGCGGTATTAAAACTTTTCGCGACAGCGATGGTTTATGGGAAGGACATGATGTGATGGAAGTAGCAACACCAGAAGGCTGGAGAAAAAATCAGGAATTGGTTTTGGATTTTTACAATAAAAGACGTCAGCAGCTTAAAGAAGTTGAGCCCAATTTAGGTCATAAAATTTTAGCCGAATTAGAGCAGGATTTCGATGTACATATTATTACCCAGAATGTAGATGATTTGCACGAACGTGCCGGAAGTACAAAAGTTTTGCATTTGCATGGAGAATTATTAAAAGTACGAAGCACGCGAAATCGAGATTTAATTCTGGATTGGCCAGACGATTTATATACGGGCGATCTTGATGAAAACGGACATCAGCTGAGACCTCATATTGTTTGGTTTGGCGAAGATGTTCCGGCTCTGGAAGAAGCTATCGAAATTACAGAAACCGCAGATTATTTTGCCGTTATTGGCACTTCGTTACAAGTTTATCCTGCAGCTGGATTGATTTCGTATACGTATAGTATTACGCCAGTTTTTTATATTGATCCTAAACCAATTGCAATCCCGAATATCCAGAATAAAGTAGAAGTTATTGCCAAAGTTGCCTCTGAAGGTGTTGCGGAATTAAGAGAAAGATTATTTGAAATAGAAAAAATATCATGATATTCGAAAGCTGGTTACAGCAATTATCGCAATTCAATTTATTGATACTTTTTATTTTCTTCCTAGCAGAAAATGCAATTCTTTTGTTTCTTTCGATAATGCTGGGAAAAATAATCGAATACGAGAATACAACACTTGATAAAAAGGATCGAAAATGGATTTTTTCGACTCTTATTTGTAATACACTCATCACTCTTTTAGGGTATGAATTGTATCACTTTGGGATTATGAAAGTAGATTTTACGCCATCGCTTCTTTCCATAGTTTCAGATACTTTGCTATTGATTTTCATAATGGATTTCCTGATGTTTTGTTTTCATTATATGGTGCATAAATTAAAATGGTTTTATCCTATCCATCAACTGCATCATACTCATGTTGAGACTAGTGTTTACAGCTTATTTGTACTTAATCCTATAGAAACTTTTGGATTTGGGATTATCTGGCTATTTTCAATCTCAATATTTGAATTTAATTTTATAAGCATTATAATTTACTTGGTTTTAAATCTTTTGTATGGAATATTTGGTCACTTAAAAACAGATATTTTTCCAGATTTCTGGTATAAAAATTATGCTACAAACTGGATATCTACAACAAAATTTCATGGAGATCATCATAAAAATGAATCTCATAATTTTGGTTTCTATTTTAATATTTGGGACAAAATTTTCAAAACGATAATTTAATTTATTAGTTTCTCTCATAATAACTCTTCGGTAATTTTCAGAAGTTTTAACAATAGCTTATATTTGTGCCTTTCGAAAAACAACATAACAATGACTACTTTAAACGAATTGAATGCTATATCACCAATTGACGGACGATATAGAAGTAAAACCCTTTCATTAGCTCCATTTTTCTCTGAAGAAGCTCTAATAAAATACCGTGTATTAGTTGAAATTGAATACTTTATTGCCTTGTGCGAAGTTCCTTTGCCACAACTTGCAGGTGTAAACCCAAATTTATTTGACAGCTTACGCGATATCTACAAAAATTTCTCTACAGAAGATGCTCTTTGGATAAAAGAAACTGAAAAAGTAACCAACCACGACGTAAAAGCGGTAGAATACTTTATCAAAGATGCTTTTGAAAAATTAGGCTTATCTCAATACAAAGAGTTCATTCACTTTGGTCTAACTTCTCAGGATATTAATAATACTGCTATTCCGCTTTCTACAAAAGATGCGTTTGAGCAAGTTTATATGCCATCATTAATTTCTTTAATTTCTAAATTGAAAGAATTAAGCGTAGAATGGAAGGATATTCCGATGTTGGCACGCACGCACGGACAACCGGCTTCTCCGACTCGTTTGGGTAAAGAGATTTTGGTATTTGTAGAACGTCTTGAAGAACAAATGCGTTTGTTATTTAATATTCCGTTTGCTGCTAAATTTGGTGGAGCAACTGGAAACTACAATGCACATCATGTTGCTTATCCACAAATCGACTGGAAAAAATTTGGTAATAAATTTGTTGAAACAGATCTTGGTTTACACCATTCTTTTCCAACTACTCAAATAGAACATTACGATCATTTTGCTGCATTTTTTGATGCTCTAAAAAGAATCAATACAATCGTGATCGATTTGGATCGTGATATCTGGACGTATGTTTCGATGGATTATTTTAAACAAAAAATCAAAGCGGGAGAAATTGGATCTTCGGCAATGCCACATAAAGTTAATCCTATTGATTTTGAAAACTCAGAAGGAAACTTAGGAATTGCAAATGCTATTTTTGAACATTTGGCAGCTAAACTGCCGGTATCAAGATTACAACGTGATTTGACTGACAGTACTGTTTTACGTAATATTGGTGTGCCAATTGGTCATACTATTATTGCTTTTGAAGCTTCTCTAAAAGGTTTAAACAAATTACTTTTGAATGAAGGTAAATTTGCTGAAGATTTAGAGAAAAACTGGGCTGTTGTTGCTGAGGCTATTCAGACAATTTTACGTCGTGAGGCTTATCCAAACCCTTATGAAGCGTTGAAAGGTTTGACAAGAACAAATGAAGCTATTGATAAAAAAGCAATTCATAATTTTATTGCAACCCTTGAAGTTTCTGACGCTGTCAGAGCCGAATTAATGGCAATAACCCCTAGTAATTACGTAGGAATTTAAAGAAAACTTAAAATATTTTCTCAAAAAAAGCTATCTTTATCGAGATAGCTTTTTTTTTATTTAAACCGGGAAATAGCCCAGATTGCAATGAAAAGCCTTTTGCGAAAAAAGCCATATTTTTTTGCAGGTACAGAGCGACCAACGGAAGCTCCTGGAACTGCTTAAAAAATAGGCATTTTGAGTAAAAGCTTGCAATGAAAAGCTGGATTAGCTCCTTAATATAAAATACCACTTTATGATTGCCTTAAGCGCCGCTGCAGAAACTACACACCACTTACAACCCCTTATTAGCGACTTGGGATTAATCCTGATGACCGCCGGAATTGCCGTTTTGATATTTAAAAAAATGAAACAGCCTCTGGTTTTAGGATATTTAATTGCCGGATTTTTAGCGGGAAACCACTTTGATTTTTTCCCTTCTATAACTGACATGAAAAGTGTAGAGGTTTGGGCTGAAATTGGGGTGATCTTTTTACTGTTTAGTCTGGGACTCGAATTTAGTTTTAAGAAGCTGATGAAAGTTGGAGGAACTTCTTCGATAACCGCCATCACTCAGATTTTATTTATGACGCTCATTGGTTATTGCGTTGGGCAATGGATGGGCTGGGGCAAGATGGATAGTATTTTTCTTGGTGCCACACTTTCGATTTCGTCAACAACCATTATTATTCGGGCATTTGATGAATTGGGTGTTAAAGGAAAAAAGTTTGCCGGGATTGTATTTGGTGCTTTAATTGTCGAGGATATTGTTGCTATTTTGATGTTGGTTTTATTATCGACAATTGCGGTTAGCGATCAGGTTTCGGGAGGCGAATTATTACAATCGGTTTTAAAATTAATTTTCTTTTTGATCATATGGTTTTTGGGCGGAATTTTTATTATCCCAACAATCCTAAAAAAAGCAAAACATTTGTTGACGGACGAAATGCTGCTGATTATTTCACTGGCACTTTGTTTAATGATGGTGATGTTTGCTGCAAATGTGGGCTTCTCGCCTGCTCTTGGGGCTTTTATCATGGGTTCTATTATTGCAGAAACTACTCAGGCAGAAAAAATCGAGCATTTGATTCAGCCTGTAAAAGATTTATTTGGAGCGGTTTTCTTTGTATCTGTCGGGATGTTAATCAATCCGGAAACATTGGTTACTTATATGCTGCCGGTTGCGCTTATCACGCTGCTGACTATTTTTGGTAAAGCATTTAGTTCTTCTATTGGGGCTTTGTTATCAGGTCAGCCGCTTAAACAATCGGTGCAAACGGGTATGAGTTTGGCGCAAATTGGGGAATTTTCTTTTATTATCGCGACTCTTGGTATGACACTTAAGGTAACGAGTGATTTTTTATATCCTATAATTGTGGCCGTTTCTGCTATTACCACTTTTACAACTCCGTTTTTAATTAAATATTCTGATCCTTTTTCAGGATATCTGGAACAGAAACTTCCTAAAAAATGGATTAAAAATATCAACAGATATAGTGTCAATGCACAAGCGATAAAATCTGTTAGTACGTGGCAAATTGTGCTTCGTGCCTCGATCACGCAAATCATTTTACACACTATAATTATTACGGCTATTATATTATTGTCGGCTAAATTTGTAGCGCCTTTAGTAGCTGATACCCGTTTTGGAAATACTTTGGCCGCATTGATTACATTGGTGATAATTGCTCCGTTTTTATGGGCACTTTCGTTGCGACGTGTAAAAGTTGCCGAAGTGGAAGAATTATGGGAAGAACGAAAATATCGCGGCGCACTTTTGATGCTGATTTTAATTCGAATGAGCCTTGGATTATTTTTTGTTGGATTTTTATTGAATATTTTCTTCTCGCCTTTGGTTGCTTTTGTTGCCCTGATCATTGCCATTGGAGCGTATCAACTGTTTCCTAAGAAATTAAACGAGCAGTATCATAAAATTGAAACTCATTTTTTAAAGAATTTAAACGATCGCGAAAACAAAAAAATAGACCGAAGATATGCCAATTTAATGCCCTGGGATGGTCACATGTCTATTTTTGATATTGGTAAAGAATCTAATCTTGCGGGTAAAACTCTGGAAGAACTCCGCATTCGTGAAAACATGGGAATCAATATTGCTTTTATTCGTCGTGGTGAAATCACGATTCCTATTCCAACTAAAAATGAACGTTTGTTTCCGGGCGACGAGATTTGTGTTATTGGTACTGATGAACAAATTTCAGAATTCACCAAATATTTACAGAATGAGGTTGAAGCCGCTAACAACTCACAGGAATCTGATATTGTGCTGCGCCAGTTAGAGATTTCGAATGACGATTTTATACAAAAAAGAATTGGTCAGTTTAGAGAAAAAACCGGCGGACTTGTTGTGGGAATTGAAAGAAATGGTAATCGAATTTTAAATCCGGAATCGCATTTGACTTTAGAAAGAAATGATATTATCTGGGTTGTTGGAGATAAAAAACGAATGAACGAACTGATGAAGAAAAGCATTCACGTAGAGTTATAAACTAAAGGTTCTAAGGGGCTAAGATGCTAAGGTGCTGAGTTTTTTCTCAACAATCTTAGAATCTTAGCCCCTTAGTCTCTTAGCAACTTAAAACCTTATTTATTAATATCTATTAAATAAGATGCTAAGTTCCTAAAATTTGACAAAGCTTAAAACTTAGTATCTTAGTAACTTAGCATCTTAGAGACTTATTTATTCGGTTGCGGTGTTAGGCGCAAATAAGGTTTGATAGCTGTATGCCCTTTTGGGAATTTTGCCGGAATATCACTATCCGGAACAGCAGGCGTAATTACAACATCTTGTCCGTCTTTCCAGTTTGCCGGAGTGGCTACGCTATAATCTGCTGTAAGTTGCAAACTATCGATAACACGCAATAATTCATCAAAATTTCTTCCTGTTGAAGCTGGATAAGTCAAGGTTAACTTTATCTTTTTATCCGGACCAATAACAAAAACAGAACGTACTGTAAATTTCTCGCTTGCATTTGGGTGCAGCATATCATATAGAGTTGCTATCTTTTTATCCTCGTCGGCAATGATCGGAAAATTAACGGTTGTATTTTGGGTTTCGTTAATGTCTTTAATCCACAATTTGTGAGACTCTAAACCATCAACGCTCAGCGCTATAACTTTTGTATTTCTCTTTTTAAATTCAGGAACATAATTGGCAACTGTCCCTAATTCAGTTGTACACACAGGGGTAAAATCTGCAGGATGCGAAAATAAAACACCCCATGAATCGCCTAACCATTCATGAAAATTAATTGGGCCTTCGGTTGTTTCTGCATGAAAATCTGGAGCAATATCTCCTAATCTTAATGTTGACATAATTATATTTTTTTAGTTCATCTAAAATTAGTCAAAAAAGGCATAAGGAAAACACGAATTTTTTAAAAAAAAGTTAAAATTCTATTTTTCCTATCTAGTTAATATTTATAACTAAATAAAACTTACCACAAAGTACCAAATAGCAAGGGTTACAAAGGAAATTGGAATTCCGAAACCAATCATCATACTGCTTAATTTTGGTTTTAAACCATAGGTCGAAGCTAAAATTGCACCTGTAATCATGGGTGCCATCGCCATTTCCATAATGGTTATTTTTATGGCTTCAGAATGTTGGTTGAAAACAAAAACATACAGAACCAAGATGATAGATGGAGTCACAATAAGCCTAAAGAAAAGTCCAAGTCTAAGAAATCGCCAATGCTGGCTTTTTCGATCAAAAGTAAGTTGCAATCCTACCGAAAGTAAAGCAAGAGGAGTTACCAAACTTCCTATTTTTAATAAAACAGTCTGAAGATTTAAATCTAAATCATATTGAAATACATTCATTAAACAAGCCACCACAAAAGTAATAAAGGGCGGAAAAAAGATGATTTTTTTGAAAATACTAAAAGCATCCGGACTTCCTTTTGAATAAAAAGCGGCTACAAAAACACCTAAAGTTGAAACCACTACAAAAGTTCCCGGCTGATCGACAAGAATAGCAGTTTCTAAACCTTTTTTGCCAAATAAAGCTTCAATAATAGGATAGCCAAGAAAAGAGGAATTGCTTAATCCTGCCGTCAGAATCAAACAGCCAATGAGTTTATTAGACCAGCCTTTTCTTTTTCCTAAAAAATGAAAAAACACAAAAGCCAGTAGAAAACTAATCCAGCCTGAGGCTATTGGGAATAACAATTCATTACTCCATTTTATTTTAGGAATATGATATAAGGTAATTGCCGGTAAACAGATATAAATTACAATTTTATTTAAAACCTTATAAATATGGGTTGGAAATTGCTTTATATGCTGCAAGACCAAACCCAGGGCTAGAAAGAAAAATATAAGGATAAAATTGTTCATGGCGCAAAAGTATCAAAAATAAGAATTTAAGGATCTAAAATGTTTTAACTACCATAATCCTTTTTCAATTTTCTCATTAATAATCGCACTCCGTTTACTGTAGATTCATTAAAAGAATTGGTAAAAATAATATAACCTATAAAGTTTCTTCTATCAATGGCAGCAATTGTATAATACGTTCCAGCGGTTCCGGAATGTGTTGAAAAATCTTTATTATCCTCATAACTGTTAAACCATCCTAAAGAATATCCTTCAATTCCTTTATAAATAAAATGATAAGTACTTGCTTTTAAATAATTATCGTGCCCCTGAAGCCCTCTAATATTAAGCTGAATAAATTTAATATAATCGGTAAGTTTGATATTAATATCACCTGCAGGTTCTGTGTAATCTAAATGATAATCTGTATTTGAAGGAACTGGAATTAATTTATTGTTTTCGAATAAATGTCCCCAGGTATCTTTCGCAATTTGATTTTCTGGCCAAGAGAGCTTCACATCTAGTTTTAAATCTTTATTAAATACCTGATCTATTAATTGCTCCCAACTTTTTCCGGTTACTTTTTCGAGCATCATAGTCGCTAAAGTATAACCTGCATTAGAATAGATATATTTATGTTCCGAATCAATTTTGGCCGGATCCAAGGTTAATACAAATTTGCCAAACTGATTTCTCTTTTCCTGATGCGTTCCTTTAAAATCAGGAACTGCAGGATCATTTTCTCCCTGAAAAGACTGAATTCTGGCTTGATGAGATACTAGTTCTTCAAGCGTTATATTGTAATAGTCGGTTTTTGAGGTTTTCTTTAAATCCGGAAAAAGATCAAAGAATTTAGTACTCCACTTTAGCTTACCTTTTTCAACATATTTGGCAATTACAAAAGCTGTCATCGCCTTGGTATTTGAACCAATATGAAATCGATCATTTAAAGTCGCAGCGTCTTTTAAATCAACCGAATGTACCCCTAATGCATTTGTTTCTAAAATTTTATCGCCAGAAACTACAGCATAGCTCAGTTCCGGAATAGCGTTCGATACCCTAATTGAATCTGCATATTGCTCATGATTTTGTGCAAACATGCAAGCAGACAATGTATAGAAAAAAATAAATATGATTTTAAATTTCATCTAAATAAATTGAAAGTGTTACTAATCAAATACAAATCTAATATTTATAAAAAAGCAGTGTGTTTAGAAATCATTTTATTTTAAGACACTGCCACTGTTTTATAGAAAAATTAATTTTTCGTTAAAATCTTTTTTTGTTACCGTAAACCTAACTACATTTGTAATATATTTTATTACAGTATGATTTCAGGTAAATTTGCCATAACGATTCACATTCTTACTTTGCTCACAAAATTCCCAAATGATTATTTGTCATCTGAGTATATTGCAGGAAGCATAAATTTGAACCCTGTTTTGGTTCGAAAGGAAATTGCGAATCTAAAAGCCAATCATATTGTAGAAAGTAAAGAAGGAAAAAATGGCGGTACAAAACTATCTGTTGATCCTTCGAAAATCACATTAAAAGAAATTTTTGAAATGACTTTTGAATCCATTGGTTTAGGTTATGCAAAAAATCAGCCCAATCCGGATTGTCCGGTTGGTAAAAAAATCAATCAAAATTTAAGTGCTTTATATGCTGATATGAATCAAAAAGTGAGTTTACAATTAGAAGGAATCTCTCTGGAAGATTTTTCTAATCAATTCTAAAAGTATTTTTTTACCTTAAACTGTAACATTTTTTATTACTAATAAAATTTATATATTATGAAAATCGCAATTATTGGAGCTACAGGATTTGTAGGCTCAGCCATTTTAAACGAATTAGCAAGCAGAAATCAAGACATTACTGCCATTGCAAGAACCCCAAAAGACACATCAGATGCAACCTGGAAAAGTGCAGATATTTTTAACGTTGATGCGTTGGCAGAAATCTTAAAAGGACACGATGCAGTTATCAACGCTTATAATCCGGGATGGACGAATCCTAATATTTACGATGATTTTATTGCCGGATCTAAAGCAATTCAGGAAGCGGTAAAAAAATCGGATGTGAAACGTTTTATCACGATTGGTGGCGGCGGAAGTTTGTTTGTTGCCCCAGGTTTACAAGCAGTAGACACTCCTGATTTTCCTAAAGAATATTACGCTGGAGCAACTGCAGCAAGAGATTATTTAAATATTTTGAAAGAAGAAAAAGAATTGGATTGGGCATTTTTCAGCCCTGCTTTCGAAATGCATCAGGGAATTACAACCGGAAGAACCGGAAAATACCGTTTAGGTCTGGACAATCCTGTTTTTAACGAAGAACAAAGAAGTATTCTTTCTGTAGAAGATTTAGCAGTTGTTATTGCAGATGAAGCTGAAAATGCAAAACATCATCAGGTTCGTTTTACTGCGGCTTATTAAACACAATTTTCACGAATTTTCACGAATTATATAGTAAACACCACACTATAAGTATGGTATATCATCCCGAGTAGCTCGATAAAGATTAGAGATTTTGATTGTGTACCGAAGCTTCGGGATTGGGGAGATCCTTTCTCCGTCAGGATGACAAAAATGCGATAAAAAATTAGTGTTAATTAGTGAAATTCGTGTTCTATTCACAAAACAGTTTCAAAGAAAATCCTTTTTTGAAACTGTTTTTGTTTTCTGTACTTTTACAGTACCAAAAAACATACTTTGTCAAGTTCAAAAAAACAATCCAGCAGCTTACAAGAAAAAGCCGGAATTTCACCTCCTGAAATCACGAATGTTGCTGCTATTCATCAAATTAAAAAAAACAGAAGACAACAACCCTCTTCTACTGAATTGATTGATGGAATTTTAAACAAAAATATTACCTCACTTAGCCGCGCTATAACTTTGGTCGAAAGCACCAATCCTGAACATGCTGCAAAAGCAAACGAAGTTATTAATGGTTGTTTACCTTATGCCAACAAATCGATCCGAATAGGTATTACTGGAGTTCCCGGTGTTGGAAAAAGTACTTTTATTGAAGCTTTTGGAAGTTATTTGACTCAATTAGGCAAAAAAGTAGCTGTGTTAGCAGTTGATCCCAGCAGTTCGCTTTCGCACGGAAGTATTTTGGGAGATAAAACTCGTATGGAAGAGCTTGTAAAAGATGAAAATGCTTTTATCAGACCAAGTGCTTCGGGAGATACTTTGGGCGGAGTTGCCCGAAAAACAAGAGAATCGATTATTTTATGCGAAGCCGCAGGTTTTGACACTATTATTATTGAAACAGTAGGTGTCGGGCAAAGCGAAACCGCCGTACACAGTATGGTAGATTTCTTTTTACTTTTAAAGATTTCCGGTGCCGGCGATGAACTTCAGGGTATCAAACGCGGTATCATGGAAATGGCCGATGCCATCGTCATCAACAAAGCTGATGGTGATAACATTAAAAAAGCGAATCAGGCGAAACTGGAATTCAACAGGGCTTTGCATTTATTTCCTCCAAAAAAATCAAACTGGCAACCAAAAGTTACAACGTGCAGCGCCATTACAAAAGATGGTATTTCAGAAATTTGGGATACGATTTCGAGTTATTTTGAACAAACAAATGAATCGGGCTTCTTTCCTGAAAAACGTAAAGAACAAAATCATTTTTGGATGATGGAAACCATAAATGAACAACTCAAACTGAACTTCTATAATCAGCCTGAAATCATTTCACAACTAGAACAAAACAAAAAAGCAGTGCAAAATGATGAAATATCACCTTTTGCAGCTGCTCAGAGTTTACTTAAATTATATTTTAAAGATACTAAGTGACTAAGGCTCTAAGTTGCTAAGATTTCTTCTTTAAAGTAAATAACTTAGAACCTTAGTAACTTAGCTACTTAGAACCTTTTCTTAACTTGTATTTATTCTCTTTATATAAATTTCCTGCTGTAATTACATGCGCCAAAGCATCTTTTGCTAATTCTTCATTTAATTTCACCGGAACTAAAGTCGTATCATTTTTGATTTCAAATTGCAAAGGTTTCAAATTGGGCTGCATGATGACAACCTGATTTTCTACACGGAATGCATTGATATCGTTAAACTGCATGATTGATCTTCCTTCTGTTTTTGGATCTAATTTATTTAGATTTCTTCCTACCATTGGTGTTTCAAACGAAAGTCCTAAATAACTTAATAACGTTGGCGGAATATCAATCTGACTGGCTAATTTGCTGTACGAAGTTCCTTTTGGAACTCCAGGTCCTATAATCAGAGCCGGAATGTGAAACTTATTAATTGGCACTAGATTTTTTCCGTATGTTCTGGTATTATGATCCGCAATTACAATGAAAATAGTGTTTTTAAAATAAGGCTCTTTTTTCGCCATTTCGAAGAATTTCCCAATAGAGAAATCGGCGTATTTCATGGCATTGTTTACCGTTGCAGGTTTTGCATCATAAGGCTTGATTCTTCCCGCAGGATATTCAAAAGGTTCATGATTTGAAGTCGAGAACATTAATGAAAAGAATGGTTTATCTCCTTTTGCTTTAAAGTAATTGTTGGCTTTGGTAACCAAATCTTCATCAGAATAACCCCAGGTTCCTTTAAAAGCATATTTGTTTCCATCAGAATCAAAATCTTCCTGATCTACAATATCCTGAAAACCATTTCCGTTGAAAAACGAAGCCATATTGTCAAAATTCGCCATTCCGCCATAAATAAAACTGGTGTCATATCCTTTTTGTTTTAACGCTTCTGCCAAAGTAAAAAATCCTTGTTGCGAGTTTCCTAACTTCACTACACTTTCTGATGGCGAAGGTAAAAATCCGGTTACAACTGCTTCGATTCCACGAACGCTTCTTGTTCCTGTGCAATATAAATTGGTAAACAATAAACCTTCTTTCGATAATTTATCAAATTCAGGAGTTAATGGTTTTCCTCCTAAAATTCCAACATATTCAGCGCCTAAACTTTCTTGTAAAAAGATTACCAAATTGTACGGTTGCTGCAAAACGGTATCCGGTTGTTGTACATGCAAAAACGGAATTTCGGCATCAGTAAAATCATTTGGTCCGGCAATCATGTATTTTTTTACACGTGCAATTGCTTCGGCTTCATCCATTTTACCGTACATCTTCGTGTTTCCTTCATTTTTAATCGAATAAGCTGCAAAAGCTACCGTATAAAATGAATTTAATCCAAGAGTATTTGTCAATTGATCTGTTGAGAAAACAGCGTTACTGGCATTGATTGGACGTTTTGAAGTAAGACTTGAACGCGCTCCAAAAAATAACAAAAATGCTACTAATGGAAAAAGCATTAGTTTGAATTTGTATTCTGTACTTGTAGTATAGAAATATTTTTTCCCTTTTTTGAATGCAAAATAGATCACAACTCCTAAAATTATAAAAGTCACAATAATAGAAGTCATATAACTTTTAAGAAGCATTCCTACGACTTCTTTAGGATAAATCAGGTAATCTAAGAAAATCTTATTCGGGCGTGTGTCGTATTGTTTTACAAAATCAGGCGAAGCCAATTCTACAAAAAGAATTAGGAAAAGGAATAAAAAGCTATAAATTACCAAAAACTTATTGGTGAATTTCAATGCTTTATTCGGTAGAAAAGTAATTAAAACAGCCGGCAGAAATGATAAATAACACAATAATATCAAATCCATTCGAAGACCGATTGGAAAGATGTACCAGAAATTTGGCGTTTCTACTACTCTGTCTTTAAATATAAAAAATAAAAAGATTCGGCTTAAAGTAGTAATTAGCAATCCGATTGCTATGAAATTAAAAATGGGTTTTAAAAAACTTAATTTTTTCATTTGATGATTGAAATTATTTTTTGGTAAAAACAGAGATGTAAATTTAAAAAGTATTTTTAATCACTTTATTTAATCTCGGCAAAGGTGCAGAGTCGCAAAGTTTTATTAAAATAATTTAGAAGGATAACACTCTTTACTCTTCGTAACGTTGTATTTCTCTGTCGTAAAACTCATTCGCCAAAACAATTAAACCTTCCATTTCGGCATTTAATTCTGCTTCATCAAGATCTTCTGCTTCTTCCATAAATTCAACCTCATCATCTTTTAAGTTGATGATAAATCTTGGATAATCAAGGTGAATGATAAAAATATCATCTGCGAAATCAGTATTATCTCCGAGTAAAAATTTAGGTAATTCCATATATTATTTATTTTTTGTTTTTATTATTTCTTTTGCCACAGATTACACAGATTAAAATGATTATTTAAAATAATCTTTGGCTTTTTTTTATTGTTTTTAATCTTCCAAATTTAACTATTTGAAAGTGAATTTTGGATTAATTTTTTTGTGAGGTAATGAAAGCGAATGTAACGGAAAATTGCTGCAGAAGTTCATCCTGCCAAAAATTCGATCCAGACTCGTTTCACCTATAATTCAGCACATTATCTACAACTACTATTAATGTCTACCCATCCTTAATATAGTAGGATATACTAATCTTAAATTACACGAAAACTCTTTAGTGTATTGCTTTAAGTTCACTACTACTTGTTTTTTAGTCGGCAAAGATAATCAGAAGCTTTGGATTCTTTCATATTATTAAAAAACATAAGCAAACATTAAGTGAATTTTGGCCAACCCTAATATTATATAACAATTTCGAAAAATTATATAACAAGTCAAAAAGGCCTCTATTTTACTTTTACACTATTAATAATTCAAAAATATTAGCCATGAAAAAATTACAAATGTTATGCTTATGTGCCTTCGCTTTTTTATACGCCAACAAAACTTTCGCTCAGGACAGTGAAATCCAGAATTATGATCAGGGTTTTAGATTAGGCTTTGGTGTAAATGGAGGAATACCAACTGATAATGATTACAGATGGTCACTTGGTGGAGATGTTCGTTTGCAATATGATTTGACAAAGAAAGCATCTTTGACTTTAACTACAGGTTTTACAAACTTGTTTATGAAAGATCAAAATGGAGTTGAAGTAAAAGATCTTGGATTTATCCCGGCAAAAGCTGGTTTTAAAGCCTTTGTATGGGAAGATCAATTTTATGTTATGGGAGAAGTTGGTGCAGGTTTTGCCGTTACAAACGATTATAACCAAACTACTTTTTTATGGGCGCCAGGGATTGGATACGCCAACAAATACATTGACATTAGTGTCCGTTATGAGGACTACGATAAATTTAATACCAATCAGGTGGCTTTACGTTTAGCCTATGGTTTTAAATTATAAAAGTTAAGGTTTATTTTATTTTTTTGTTTTTGGTATAAACCCGAGAGATCGCATAGTCTCTCGGGTTTTGTATTTTTATACCATTGGTCAAAACAAAAGTACCATTAGTCAAATGATTTTTTATGATTGATTGAGAACGCGGTAATTCGCAGAAAAATTAATCCAATCATGAAAAAAACATTTTTTTATCTCTCGCAACTTTTTCTTTTTTTAATGGTGACCATTACGGCAAGGTCACAATCTGGAATCTCAGGTGAATTCAAAGTCGATTACGTTCCTTTTTCTAAATACGTGCGACCAATAGACAGTACAAAAACAAATGCCGAGAGTAATTTTAAAAGAGCTCAAATAGCTTTTGAAGTACCACTTTCTTTAGAAATGGATAAATACAATCATCCTAAACTCTGGTCTGTTTTTCTTAATGGAAGTTATGCCAGAATGGAAAACAAAAATTATGAAATTCAGGATCTTCCAATAGAATTTCAGGGCGGTTTCCCAACTGAATTATTGAACGCGCAAATAGGCGTGAAACATTTACGCTCTATTTCTCCTTCCTGGTCTTTATTGATTATGGCTTCTGTTGGTGTTTATACAGATATGGTCGAGATTAATAAAGATGATGTCCTAATTCAGGGAGGTGTTCTTTTTATCAAACAATTCAATCCTAATCTGGCTTTGGGTATAGGGCCAGTTTTAACCAATAGTTTTGGTGTGCCAATGGTACTTCCGGGAATTTATTTTAATTGGGAATCCAGAGGGGCTGTACATTTTAAAATTACTTTTCCGGAAGGTGCAGAAGTTGGTTACCGAATGTCTGATACTTTCGATTTGAAAGCGGTTGTAGAACTAAGCGGAATGACGGCAGAAACCAAAATTGGCAATAAATCTTCGCTATTGGGATATCAACAAATTATTGCAGGTTTACGACCTCAGCTAAAATTTGGCGAACACTGGACATTAGAACCTACCGCAGGAACAACTCTTGTTCGTAATTTCTCGACTACTAATAGAAAAATCAAAGATATTTTTAAAGAAAAAGATATTGCAGATCCTAAATTTACGACCACTTTTTATGGAGCAATAGCTCTAAAATGGAAATTTTAAAACTATCTGCTTAACCCGTTGGTGTAATGCATAAAAATTTAATTAAACACATAGAAACATAGATTTTATGTGTTTGAAAAAAGTAAACAAAAAAGAAACCCGTTTCTCACACATAGTCCCGATCCCGAAACTTCTGGACGGGATTATGTTTCTATGTGTTAAAATAATTACACCCAACGGGTTATCTGCTTAATAAGTTTTTATAGACTACCTCTTTCAGTAACTCCTCACGGCGTGTTCTTGAAATAGGTAGTTCTTGTCCTTTTATAAACAATCTCCCACCAGAAACAGAATCGATATGGGTAATGTTTACCAAAAAAGATTTATGAATTCTGAAGAAAATATCCTTTGGCAATGTTTCTTCTAATGAAATCATGGTTTGATGTATTACAATAACTTTATCCTTAAAATGAAGTTTAGCATAATTTTGCATTCCTTCGATATATAAGATGTCGATCCAGGAAATCTTCTGAAATCCTTCTTCCTGACGCACATATAAAAATGGATCTAATTGATTTTTTTTCGAAGAATGAAGCATTTCATACCATTGTTTTGCTTTTAATGAAGCCTGATAAAAACGCTGAAACGTAATAGGTTTCAACAAATAATCAACAACCTGAAGACGATATCCATCTAGTGCATGCTCCGAATACGCAGTTGTAAAAACAACCAAAGGCGGATTATCCAATGATTCTAAAAACTCTAATCCGGAGAGATAAGGCATATTGATATCCAGAAATAACAAATCAACATCCTTTTCCTGAATGTACGAAGTAGCTTCTAATGCCGAAGCACAAGTACCAATAACTTCGAGAAAATCAATTTTAGAAACAAAATCTACAATTCCGTTTCTTGCTATTGGTTCATCGTCGATAACGAGGCATTTCATTTTCATAAATTTAAAATTTTGTTTCAGGTTTTCTTTGTTTCAGGTTTCTGTGTATTGCCAAAAAAAGTTTCTCGCAGATTTTTGCAGATTAAGCAGATTTATTCTTTCCTCTTTCTTCTTTCCTCTTTCCTCTTATCTTACACTCTCCAACAAAAAAATTCTATTTCAATTCTAAAACTACTGTACCTGTAAAATCAAAATCGGTTTTATTGATATTCAACTGATGTTTTTCAGGATACTGAATCGCTAGTCTTTTCTTTACGTTTTCAAGTCCTAACCCCTGACTTTTAGATGGTATTTTGTATTGTTCTGTATGTGAGTTTTCTATTTTAAAATGCAATTGGCTTTTTGATTGTTCACACGATAAATGCACATAACCTTTTTGGTTAGGAAGTCTTGAAACATGTTTAAAAGCATTTTCTATCAGCGGAACCAAAAGCAACGGCACAATTTGAAGCTGTCCGTCTTCGATATTCCATTTGCTTTTTACTTCTAATTCATTTCCCCAACGGGTTTCTTCAACGGCAATTAAATCTTTTAGGTATTTGATCTCAAGATGTAATGGCACATATTCCTTATTACATTCATACAATTGATAACGTAAAATATCCGAAAACTGAACTAATAACACAGATGCCAGTTTTACATCGCTTTGCATCAAAATATGAATATGATTCAGGACATTAAACATCAAATGCGGATTGATCTGATCTTGTAAAATCTTAATTTGTGCTTCAAGATGAACTTGCTGTAATTGTGCGTGGTCTTTTTCGATCACGCTATGTTCCTGATAAAAACGAAGTCCGCAAGCCGTACCATTTATTAAAATGGCCGCCGGAATACTACCCCAAAATCTTGCCCATAAAAACTGAATCGAGTTGAGATGATCTTCGCCATGATATAACCTGCCTCGTGATCCTATATCTGAAAAAACAGTATAAATTAATGCCAGACAAAATGACAAAAGCAATACAACAATAACGCTTTGCACTGCAAACCAATTCATTTTGTTTTTTCGTAATGCTTTAGGCAATATTACATCGCTCAAAAAATGCGCTAAGAAAGTAGAACACAATAAAACCAAAACGGCCTGTGTAGTGGCCGACCAAAAACTGTACTCTTCTATCATTTGCGCCCAAATAGTCATCCCCAGCAGAGACCAAAAGAAGACTAAAAATATCCAATGCCTGTTTTTATGTATTGTAATCATTAAAAAAAAGAAATAAGTAATTTGTAAGAAATACGAAATCAAAATTAACCCTATATTTTCTAAACAAGCAGCAAAGAACCAAAAAAGATTCTTTGCTGCTTAGGGTTAAAAGATAAAGTGATAAACTTATAGAAAGAAGTAGCCAACACTAACATTAAACGAATTAGGTTTAGAACTGAATTGTTTACTAACATTATTTAATCCGCCCTGGTAAATGAAATCAACAGTAAATTTCCACATTTCGATTCCGGCACCAACCTGATATCCAATATTGGATTTATCAAATTTCTTATACGAATCTTTTAATTGATTTAACGATGAAAAATTTTCATCGAGCACATAAGAATATACTCCTCCTCCAAAAACTCTCACATTCAGAGCAGAAAGATCAATTACTTTGTACCCAATAACCAAAGGAATATCGATACTTTTCCATTTTGCATTTTTAGATCCTGTTCCGGAAGTTTTTTCAATTTTAGAGGATTTCTTGCTATACAATATTTCATTCTGAATATAGAATCTTTTAAAATCAAATCGCGCCATAGCACCTCCAAAATATCCGAAAGCATGTTTAGAACTAAAGCCATCTGAAACCGGTAATTCAGAATAATTAGATCCTCCTTTTATTCCTACATGAATAGGAAGCGGAGATTGCGCATTTATTTTAGAAGCTAATCCTAATAAGAAAATTGTAGTCAACAATAATAATTTGTTCATGATAATAGTTTTTATTAATTTGATGCAAAGGAGCACAAACCTAAAACGCTATTAAAATTAGTTTGATGAACTACATTGATGTTTTGACCAACGGATTATTTTGAGTTTTTTTTCGCCACGAATTTCACATATTAGCACGAATAATTATAAAATCCCGGTGGAAAAATTAACCGTAAAATTCACGAAGCAATGCGAAAAGATTGAAAATTCGTGGCAAAAAAATCATCTAATTAACTCATTTTCTAATTGGCACATTTTCTACATACTTCTTATCCGTCAACGTTTTCATAAAAACAATAAGCTGCTTTTTCTCTTTATCAGATAAGTTCAATTTGTCCTCAGGTAATGTTTGATTCGGAACATCGAATCCTAAACCTAATCCTCCGCCCTGATCATAAAAATCAATTACTTCTTCGAGCGTTTTATAAACACCATTGTGCATATAAGGCGCGGTAAATTCTATATTTCTTATTGTTGGTGTTTTAAACGAATTTTTATGAATGGCTGCTTGCGTGATGACAAACTTTCCTAAATCGCCGTCGAGCTTTTTAGCTTTATTGGGAGTTCCCAGAATTTCACTTTCAGATCTGTCGAAATTTGGCGGAACAGTTCCGTTGGTTAGCGGAATAAAATGGCAAGTCGCACATTTGGCTTTGCCTGTAAATAAATTAAAACCAGCTTTTTCATCTTCGGTAAAGGTTGTTTTATTTTGCATGTATTCATCAAACTTAGAATCGTAATGACTTAACGAACGAATATAAGATGCCAAAGCATTTTTGATCGCAAATTCATTTATTTCTCCTTTCGGGAAAGCCTTTTTAAAATCCTTTACATAATTTGCATTCTTCTGAATCGCCAAAGCCGATTGCTCTAAAGAGCCGTGCATTTCGTTTTCATTTTTAATAACTGCAATGGCCTGATCTTCGAGATAACTTACTCTCGAATCGGCAAAAAACACACGCTGAAAAGCAATATTGGTTAAAGTTGGTGTATTACGCTGAATCATCAATTTTCCGTCTAATGCAACCGCCGTTTCTAAACCATCTGTAAAAGCTTTTTCGGCATGATGACATGAGGCACACGAACGTGTATTATTTCCCGATAAAACAGGATCATTGAATAACTTTTTACCCAAAGCAATTTTTTCCGGCGTTGTTTGATAATCGGGGAAACCTGAGAATGCTTCAGGATCAAAAGCATCTTTATCGAATAAAGTTTGTGCCGTAACTTTCAAACCTCTTTGTTCTTTCATTACTGGAATTCCCAATTCGGCTTGTGTTTTGTAAAGTCCTTTACTTAACGGATTCAAAATTTCTTTGATAAAATCTGCCCTGTCAAAAGCATTAAAATTGGTATTTACCTTTAAATATTTCTTTCCTTTTTCCAGAATTTCAAGTACCTGTTTTCCATTCGAAACTGATTCGTTCTCCAGATAAACCCGATAATATTTTTCGATAGTTGCTAAAGCTACAGAAGCTTCAGGAAGTGAATTCAGTACTACCGGAGAATCAAAACCTGTAATTCCCAGGGTAATAATTCGGTAAACTTCAAGTCGCATCGCATCAAAAACATGGGCATCAGTTAGTTCATTAGATCGGGAAACTTTTTCTAACCGAATTAAATTTGCAGATAAAACACCCAATTCCTGAAGCAGTTCTTTTTTACCCTCTTTATTGTATTTCGGGAAAACCAATTCCTCGATAACCTGAAAACCTTCTGGCGAAACCGTTACTTTATCATTTTCTTCAAATTCAGGTATTGCAGGTCCGTTGATCGATTTAGAAACCGCCGGCGAATAATACTCGCTGATCATTTCGACCTTTTTATAACTTTTATGCGCTTCCAGAAATTGTCGCTGAATTTGAGCTTCGGTAGAATCCGCTTGTACAGAGTATTTCAGTTTGGCTACTTTTTCGACCAACAAAGTAATATCAGACTGAAACAGTTCATTTATTTCCTGATGTTTGCTTTTTTTCTCACAAGCCACAAACACCACCAGGAAGAACAAACAATATATTTTTTTCATGATTTAATAAAAATTAAAAGAGGAATATTCAGAAAAACAGAAACCACTACCTCAAATAGAGATAGTGGATGACTGTTTTGTAATGATTTAAAAATTTATCTCGCCAAACCTTTTATAACCACAATTTGACTTGCCTGATTTTCTTTCGGGCGATTTGTTCCTCCGTCAGGGCTTAAATATTTTTCTCCTGTCCAGGTATGTGGCTGAACACTTAACATGAAAGTATCAGCAATACCAACCTGATCAGATACATCGATCAAAGCACCATATTCCCAATCTCCAAATTTAGAAGTTCCGCCTACGTTATATTTCGCAGCATCTGTAGCAGTACGACGGTGATCTAATTCTACCACAACTTTCAACGCTTTTGTAGCAATATTGTATTGATAGATATATGCATCGTGAGTTTCGTCTCCGTATCCGTTAGCATCTTCCTGAACGTAAACATAGTTTTTAGTTACACAAATATTATCCGGATTTTGGAATTTACCAGCAATTCCAGAGCGGTTATCTCCGTCAAGAATAACCTCAAGAGTTCCTTTTAATGGGTCAGCAGCATCAAGATTTAATTTGTAAACTCTACCGTATTTCGTTCTTGAACCATCGGCATTTGTTCCAGTTGTAGCTTGTCCTGTTACGTTAAAATACAATTCACGATCTGCAGCGTCGCCACCTTTGCGATAATCTAAATCTTCTACACGACCAAATTTAATTGCTTTTAAAGTATTTACTGATGCATTGATTTGCGCACCCGTAAGCGTTGTATGATTGTCGATTTTCACAAAAGAAACAGGATATGTTTTACTTACTTCCATATCTTTTTCTCTTTGGTTGTCATCATTTCTTTTTAGCATATACAAAGAACCATTGGTTAAATCACCCACAGCATTCGATACATACATAAAAACCTGACCTCCGTAAGTTCCTGAATCGTCATCACCAATTACAACTACTGTTTTCCCTTTATAAGCAGATGTACGCAATGGCAAAGCATTCTCAGCACTTAAACGGCCAAATCCAGACAGTTCTTTAGATACAGATGCAGAACCTACACTTCCGTAAGGATCTAATGCATGCGTGCGGGATTCTTCTCCAGATTCTCCACAAGTTAAATAAACCGGTCCAAAACCATGTTCTTCTTTTGTCGCCATAGTTGCGCCACACAATCTCCATGTTCCTCCGCTAGAGTTTAGCAAATATTCTCCTTTTGTAGGTTTAAATGTTTTATCAAGTGTAATTCTCGAAACAGCAAAGTTGTCTTCGTTGTTTACTAAAAAAGTAAAAGTTCCATCAGTGTTTTTCAATAAACCAGAACCATCTGCAGAACCTCCAAAAACAAATTTCGGACTGTCCGGAAATACATCATCTGAACTAAAAAGAGAATAAATTTTCAGACTCTCAAAACCTGCCTGCGCCTTCAATAAACTTGGCGTTACAGATTGATCCTTCAATACAACACTCGTTGGTGTTTCAGTTTCGTCTTTAGAGTCGTTATTGTTACAAGATGTAATCAACGAACCTAAAATAACAAGGGGTAGAATAATTCTTTTCATTTAGCTAAAAATTGGTTTTATTTTTTTTACAAAGTAAATCCCTACTCTTTAACTTAAAATGATTTTCATATTATCAAAAAAATAAGACTGAGCTAAAAAAACCAGATAATTCACAAAAAAATTAACATTAAATTAGTAATTCAAAACACAGGTAAACTTATAGTAACATTCAGCCAAAAAAAAGAGCCTTACTTTAAGACTCGTTTTCTAATTGTTGTTTATAAATCCCTATATTCTCCTGAATATTTTCAGGTAGTTCGGGTTCTTTAATATCTGTATGCTTCTCCATAGTGTCCCAAATAATCTGGGCTACAATATATCTGGCCATTTCTTTATCATCAGCAGGAACAATATACCACGGAGCATCTTTGGTCGAAGTCTTATTTATAGCCTCTTCATAATATTCCTGATATTCATCCCAATGCTCGCGTTCTTTCAAATCTCCTACCGAAAATTTCCAGTTGTGTTTTTCTTTCTCCAATCGTCGTAATAACCTTTGTCGTTGTTCCTCTTTACTTAGATGCAAATAAAATTTCAGAACAATAATTCCGTTTTGCGAAATATGCTTTTCAAAATTATTAATTTGCTCAATTCTATTTTTCCAAAAATCCTTCGGAATATCTTCTACGCTCTCAATTCCAGGCAAATTTTCAGCTAAAATAAATTCAGGATGCACACGCGTAACCAAAACATTCTCGTAATGCGTACGATTAAAAATTGCATATTTCCCCTTTTCAGGCAAAGCCATATAATGTCTCCATAAATAATCATGCTCTAACTCTGAAGAAGTTGGCGTTTTAAAACTATGTACTACAACACCACGCGGATTAAACTCTTTAAAAACCTCACGAATCAAACTATCCTTGCCCGAAGTATCCATGCCTTGCAAACAAATCAAAACGCCGTATCTATTATGAGCATACATTGTATCTTGCTGTTTGCTTAATTTAGATTGCACCTTATCCAGTTTTTCTATCTTTTCATCATCATCTCCCTTTACCTTCAACAAAGTCGGAATCTTTGATAATTTTATTTTATCTGTAACTTTAAAATCCTTCGGGTCTATCGATTTCATACTATTTTCATTTTTTGTATTATAAATATACTAATTTTACGAATCCCGATAGCTATCGAGACTGCTCATTGCAATACTTTTTCGATAAATTGTTTTTTTACAAGCCACAATAAGAGCTTATCCCGATACGTCGGGAGTCGCTTTGTTCTGTTAGTAAAAAACACAATTTCTCTTCAAAGTATTTATCCCGAAGCTTCGGGACTATCAGGGCTAGGTTTTGGTTTTCAAAATAAATTTTCCTTTAATAAAGAAATGCAACGATTCAATATTTACATAAAATCAAAAAAGTTTCATTGGAGTACTACTTTAATTATATTTACATTAATACTTTCTTTATATATAATATCAGTTATCAAACAGAATTATTTTGCTCCGGAAAAAGAATTGTTCGATGAAATAATCTTAAAATCAATGCTTGGACTTTTCATCCTTGGATTTATTTTAAAAACAATTGGATTGACAAAATTTAAAGCAATCAATGGTAAGTTTAGTGGTTTCCTGGAATTTTATAAAGATTATATTATTATAGATCAGGAGAAATTTAAAATTGACGAAATCACATCAATTGAGATTTCAAATAATGATTATTATGGGAAATTAGACAGATATACAGGTTTTGGACCTTCATTATCAAATGGTATTAATAATCAAATAGTAATAAGACTTAATTCAGAAATGACAAAATCTTATAACTTTGAATTGTACAACGAATACGATATGGAAAAAGTCGAAGAAGAACTCTTCTATTATTACTCTAAAGGAAAGATAGACTTTTTCGAACTTGCCAAAATATTAAAAATAAAAAGTAAAACAGAAATAGAAGAATTTAGAAATCAAATAAGTCTTCTAAAATAAAACATTTCATGGAAAAATTCACATTAGAAATATTATTTCAAATCATAGGTATCGGTTCAGCATCAGGATTATTTTATAACAACGATGCACTTTATATTATTGGCGATAACAGCGGATTTTTATACGAATATAATATGCAGAATCAGCAATTAAACCAACACGCCTTAATTGATAATCCGTCGCAAAATATTCCGAAAAATCTAAAACCCGATTTTGAATCGATCACGCATCATAATGATACCTTATATGTATTTGGTTCCGGTTCTACCGAAAACCGAAACAAAATGATCGAGTTTGATCTTAAAAACAAAACCATTCTTCAAAAGAATAATCTCGTTGATTTATACGGTTTAATGCAAAGTTTTGGCGAAATAAAACCGGAAGATTTTAATCTCGAAGGCGCAATCTTCGATGGTGAAAACTGGTATTTATTCAATCGCGGAAACGGAGTTTCGAACAAAAACACCATTTTTACCATTCATGCTAAAAGTTTGGGAGAAGAATTTGCTTTGGTTGCTACCAATTATAAACTGCCGAAAATAAAAGGCGTTCGCTCCAGTTTTACCGATGCTATTTTGGTCGAAGACAAAATCTATTTCCTTTCTACCGCCGAAGACACCAAATCAACTTACGATGACGGAGAAATCCTGGGAAGTTTCATTGGCCGAATCGACCTTAAAACCATGAAAATAGATTTTACTCAAAAAATAACATCAACCAATAAATTCGAAGGTTTGACTTTTTATAAAAAAGAAAATAACAAAATAGAGTTTTTATTGTGCGAGGATAATGATACTGAATTATTAGAAACTAAGATTTTTAAGTTGGTTTTGCCGGTTAAGTAAATTTCATGAGAAAAACAATTCTTTCTTTGTTAGTACTTATCATTCTTTTGAGTGTTGGTTATGGATTTTATAATTTTAAAATAAACAAAACTGAAATAAAAAGCTCTACAACATTCAATCTTAAAGATTTAGATTCAAATACAAAAAAAGGGTATTTCATACGGGCAAAAGATTTAGATCCAAAGACATTTATTACACTTCTAAAAGAGAAATACAATAAAGATTCGAAATTGAATTTTGTAACAATGATAGGAGATTTTCCTGATAATTGGGTAAAACCGAATGATATTGAGTATTTGATATCAATTATGCATTCTAAGGAAAAATGTTGTGGATATATGAGTACATTTTCCTCTTTTATTTCAAGTGAAAGTGGTGAAGTTGGAGGTTTTGCAATAATTTTTCTAAACTCCTATATTTCGAAAACAGAAATTAATATGGGATTGAATTGCAATCCGAAAACAAATGAAGAATCTATTAGGAAAATAGAAAAGTGGCATCAACAAACTACAACGAATAAAAATTAAACATATTTTATCTCAAGATTGAGCATATACTCACACCAAAATTCCGTAGAGACGCACAGCAGTGCGTCTCCCGCAACGAATATCCGCAATAAAAAACATAATGGACGAAGACGCACTGCTGTGCGCCTCTACAAAAAACCTTTGTACCTTTATACCTTTTGAAACTTTGAACCTTTAAAAAAATTTTTTTTTAACCTCCGTCCCAACCTTTTTATCTTTTTAACCCTCTTTAGTATAAAGACAACAATTGTGATAAACGAAACGCTAATTTCTAACTGCAAAAAAATGAACCGCGATGCGCAGCGTCAGGTTTATGAGCATATGGCTCCAAAATTGTATCGCCTCTGCAAACGATACCTCAAAAAGGAAGAAGAAATAGAAGAAGCTATGGCTGACGCTTTCTATACCATATTTACAAAACTGGAACAACTAAAAGAAGTTCTGGCTTTTGAGGCTTGGGCGCGCAAAATAACCGTAAATCATTGTTTGGCAACGATCAAGAAAAACATCAATTTTAATATGTATCTTGATGATGTCAAATTGCTTTCGCAACCTTTTACGGATGAGATTAATACATTAGAAGAAGAAGATTTACTCAATTTACTCAACCATATTCCAGACGGCTGCAAAACTGTTTTTAATCTTTTTGTTATCGAAGGTTTCGGACACAAAGAAATAGCCGCAATGCTAAACATTTCTGAAGGCACATCAAAATCACAATTGAATGCCGCTAAAACGAAACTAAAGGAATTAGTAAACAAATTGTATTACCAAAAAGTAAAATAGTCATGGACAATCAGGATAAAATATTCAATAAATTTAAAGAAGCCGCAGAAAACTCGGAACAAAAGGATTTTCCCGGAATGGACAAAGTCTGGGCGCGCGTTGAAGATAAACTCGATAAAAAAGAAGATAAAAAAGCAATCGCATTATGGAAAAAAATTGCCATCGCAGCTTCTCTTTTATTACTTATTTCGATAGGATCTCAGTTTATAAAATCAGATAAAACAACAATTCAGAATTCTACAATTGTTAATAAAGAAAAGATAGAACAAAACATTTTAGAAAAAAATGAAAGTGTTGTTTCTTCAGAATCACCTCTCGTTCCAAAACCCGAAGCGGTTAAAATTTTAGACAAGCCAATTATCAGCGAAAACAATGCAACAGAAACAACCGTTTATGTTACTGAAGCTGTGGGAGCAGGAAGCGCAGATGCTATTATTATCGAAGAACCTGCCAACGCACCAGTACAAGCTGATTATGCTATAGAAGAAGATAATAATGATTTGAAAGACAAAGCAGCTCAAAATTCAGATTATTCCAGAACTGTAGAAAGAGAATCCGCTAAAGTTGCTTTTGCTGATAAACAATCTCAAATGACTAAAAAAAGTGCTCCGCTAATTGTTCTCAACGGAAATGCAATAGCCCACAGCGACGATCAAAAAAGAGACAAAATGATGCAGGCAGAACTTTCTAATTTACAACCGGAAAATGTAGATTCACTAGTTGTTCTGGATGCTCCATTATATATTATTGACGGAATTTATTATTCTGAAAATGATTTATTCGGCAAAAACCCCACAAGTCCTTATGCTCCTTTGAATAAACAGGAAATAAAAACCATAACTGTTCTTCAGGATCTTGAAGCTACATCAAAATATGGTGAAAAAGGTAAAAAAGGAGTTGTCATTATTACTACTAAAACAGGTAAGCCAACTCCTAAAAACTAAAAGAAAAAATCTAAAAATTCTTTGTCAAAGTCCAGCGCTTTGACAAAGATAAAAACCATCATTTACTTAAAATTATCATCATGAAAAACGTAAAACTTATTTCATTAGCATTTTCTATGCTTATATGTTTCGTAGTAAAAGCACAGGAAAAAACAACTACAAAAGATACATTGCGCTCCATTTTAAACAATAAAATAATAATCTGTGCACCATCGAGGCCTCTTCTTAATGAGCCACTAACAATTCTGGATGGAATTGTAATAGATGCCAAGAAGTTTTCTAAAGTAAATCCTAATGACATTGAAAGCATTAAAGTTCTAAAAGGTATTGATGCTACTGCTCTTTACGGAAACAAAGCTATAAATGGAGCTATTGTTATTACATCAAAAAGAAAGGATTAAACATTTTATTTTCGTCAATTTCATTCGAATTTAATATTGATTTATTAACAAAATTATTTTTACATTTGACCTCCTTTTGAAAATTCTTCAAAATTTATTCAGATAAAAAATATTTACATAAATCAATATCAAACAAAATTTCATGAACCCACTTTTAAATCAGAATCTATTTCTTGTAAAAGAACATATCGGAATGTTTAAAGCCGCTAACAACTATGATATTTATAATCCGGAAAGCAATGAAATTATAATGAACTGCCGCGAAAATAATCTTGGCTTTTTTACCAAAATGTTACGCTTTACAGATTATAAAAGAATGACTCCTTTTGATATTGAAATTACGACAGCTTCAGGCGAAAAAATAATTTCGGTAAAACGTGGTATCGCATGGTTACGTTCGACTGTTGAAGTTTTTGACGAAAAAGATCGTTTAGTGGGAACATTTAAACAAAAAATATTTTCGATTGGAGGAAAATTTGAAATTCTGGATAAAAACGAAAGAACTGCCGCAACGCTTCAGGGAAAATGGACCGGATGGGATTTTAAATTCAGTCACGAAAACAAACAATTGGCTCAGGTAAGTAAAAAATGGGCAGGAATGGGTAAAGAGTTTTTTACCAGCGCTGATAATTATGTACTGCAAATCGAGGAAACTGTTGCACCTGACAGCCCTTTAAGACAATTAATCCTTGCCGCTGTCATGTGTATAGACATGGTACTAAAGGAATAGATAAAAGTTGTTAAACTTAGATTAAGAAAATAGCTGAAAGCATCATTTTAGGAAGCAAAAACTGTATTTTTGTGTTACTAAAATGATGCTTTTTGCATTTCTAAAAAATAAATCATGACAGACTTAAAAAATAAAAATGCCTTAATTACAGGTGCAGGAAAAGGAATTGGAAAAGCAATTGCGGTTGCACTTGCCAAAGAAGGAGTAAACGTAATTTTAGTTTCAAGAACTCAGGCAGATGTTGATCAATTGGCTGCTGAAACTGCTGCATTAGGCGTAAAATCCCTGGCTTTATCTGCTGACGTTTCGGATATTAATTCTATCAATAGTGCTGTAGAAAAAGCTTTTGCAGAATTTAAAACCATAGACATTTTAATCAATAATGCAGGAATCGCTGCTTTTGGAAATTTCATGACATTGGAACCAGCTGCCTGGGAAAAAATTATTCAGGTCAACTTAATGGGAACGTATTATACAACCCGCGCTGTTTTACCTAATATGATCGAAAGACAAACTGGTGATATTATCAATATTTCGTCGACAGCAGGATTAAACGGAAATGCATTGACAAGTGCTTACAGCGCATCAAAATTTGCCGTTTTAGGATTGACTGATTCTTTGATGCAGGAAGTTCGTAAACACAACATACGCGTTACAGCTTTAACACCAAGTACCGTTGCCACCGATTTGGCTTTAGATTTAAAACTTACAGACGGAAATCCGGATAAAGTAATGCAATCTGAAGATGTAGCCGAATTAATTATCGCTCAGCTGAAATTAAGCCGTCGCGTTTTCATCAAAAACAGCAGTATTTGGTCTACTAATCCTTAAAAAAATCAATAAATTCCAATTCCGAAACTTCGGGATAAATTCCAAATTCCAACTGCTATTTAAATTGGAATTTGGAATTTTAAAAATTGGAATTTTAAAAAAAATAAAATGGAACAATATTTAAGACAATTAATATCAATAGAATTCACAGATAAAAAAGAACTTTTTACTGGCTTTCTTATCGATTATTCTGATGACTGGATTTTACTGCGAAACAATCCTGAAGATTTTATACTGGATGGATTTGTGATTTTGAAGAACAAAAATATCGAAGTCATTCACAGAGATCAGGATCTTGCATTTACCGAAAAAGTAATTCGCTTAAAAGGTCTAAAAACAAATGCTGAAGATATTATCCCGATTCGTGATTTAAGTTCGATTTTGAATTATGTAAATAACAAATACGGTATTTTTCAGATTTCGAAAAAATCGGCGAAATCAGCTTATCTAGGTAAATTAATAGAATTAAACGACGAGGAACTAACTATTGATTTTTTAGACATAAAAGGTCAGTTTGGTGGTGAATTGAGTTTTAATCCGCAAAAAATAAGAGTTATCGAGTTTGATACGGATTATATCAATTCGTTGAAGTTGGTGATTCCGGAAGATCAGAAATAGAGTATGTATAAAACTATCCTGTTATTCGCTGCTTTTCTTTTGATTTCATGCTCGCAAAAAAATAAATCCGAGAATCCAATAATCGAAAAATCAAAAAAAGATTCTGTTTCGGTTAAACTTCAAGACAAAACTTCTCAAGGAGAAAAAACAAATAAACTCTTGATTGGTAAAAAAATTGAAGGCGACTTTGATGGTGACGGAAAAAATGAATTTGCCTTTGTTACAAAAACAAAAGAAGGTGAAGGAAATCCTATTGAGGACGGAACTCCTGACGAATACACTATTTCATTCAGCAATCCTGTACTAAAACCCATTATTATTGGTTGCTGTGAAGCTCAGCTTATTAATGAAGGAGATTTAAACCAAGATGGAAAAGATGATTTTTCAATCTTTCAGGCGCCTATGAACGGATGTACTTATTCGATGACAACCTATTCTTTACAAAATTCAAATTGGAAACAAATTATAGAATCCTTTTTAATTTCAACTGGCTGTGATGGATTTACAGCTGAAGATTTACAAAACACCATTTTTATTGAAAACAAAACAGTTTATAAAATGGAAAGGGATCCTAATGACGAAAGTTTAAAATTGACCCGAAAGAAAATTGAATTGAAATAAAGCACGTATATCTTTATATTAATCCTTTGAAATTTGTAATTCCGGAAGATCAGAAATAGAATTTATTCTAAATACAACTAACGTTTTAACTTTGTCAAAGTTTAAAACTTTGACAAAATTCTATAAAACAGAAAAGCCCTTTTGTACAAAGGGCTTTTCTGTTTTATTAGTCTGGTTGCTTCTTTCCTGGCAATGACAAACTTTGCGCACAAACTATATATTTTATGCTTCTGCCAATTTATTTAAAAATTCTAAACGAACACTTCCGTCTTCGTCGATTTTTGTCAGGTTAATTTCTTGTAATGTATTTACCAATTCCGGGTTCCATGGTGTTTTTACTTTTACGTAGTTTTCGGTAAAACCGTGAATATATCCTTCTTTATTTTCACTTTCGAACAAAACCGTTCTGTTAGATCCTAATTGACTTTCGTAGAAAGCACGACGTTTTTTAACGGATAATCCGCGTAGCATTTTGCTTCGTTTTGCTCTTACGTTTGCAGGAACAACACCAAGCATATTTGCAGCTTCTGTATTGTCTCTTTCTGAATACGTGAATACGTGTAAGTAAGAAATATCCATTTCGTTAAGAAAATGATACGTTTCTAAGAAATGCTCATCGGTTTCACCAGGGAAACCTACAATGACGTCAACACCAATACAAGCGTGTGGCATTACTTCACGAATTTTGTTTACTCGTTCTGTATAGACTTCACGTAAATAACGACGTTTCATTAATTTTAAAATATCATTACTTCCTGATTGCAACGGAATATGAAAATGAGGTACAAAAGTTCTGCTTTTAGAAACAAATTCTATCGTTTCATTTTTCAATAAATTAGGTTCTATTGATGAAATTCTCAAACGTTCGATTCCTTCAACTTTATCCAGAGCCTGCACTAAATCAAGAAAAGTATGTTCGTGTTTTTTGTTCCCGAATTCTCCTTTTCCGTAATCACCGATATTTACTCCGGTTAAAACAATTTCTTTGATATTTTGAGCCGAAATCTCTTTAGCATTTTGTAATACATTTTCTAAAGCATCACTTCTCGAAATTCCTCTTGCTAACGGAATTGTACAATAGGTACATTTATAATCGCAACCATCCTGAACTTTCAGGAAAGCACGAGTTCTGTCTCCAATAGAATAACTACCGACATAAAAATCAGCTTCGGCAATTTCGCATGAGTGAACCTCACCCATGTCATTTTTACTCAAATCATTAATATAATCGGTAATTTTAAATTTTTCGGTAGCACCAAGAACCAAATCAACGCCATCAACAGCCGCTAATTCTTCCGGTTTTAATTGTGCGTAGCAGCCTACTGCCGCAACAAAAGCTTTATCGTTAAGTTTCATTGCTTTTTTTACGACCTGCTTAAATTGCTTATCAGCATTCTCAGTAACTGAGCAAGTATTGATAACATAAATGTCTGCTATTTCTTCAAAATCAACGCGATCAAAACCTTCGTCATTAAAGTTTCTGGCGATTGTAGAAGTTTCTGAAAAATTCAGTTTGCAACCAAGCGTATAAAAGGCAACTTTTTTTCTGTTTTCCATGGGAATAAACTACGTTTTAAGTAGTAAGATATTATATTTACATCTCTTTTAAAGAGTTTGCAAATTTACGTACAATATTCTTTAAAATAAAATCAATAATACACTATATATCAATATTTTGAAGCAAACCAATATTTAGTCTGTTCTAAAAAACTATATCGTAAACCACACAAACAAGGAATAAAATTTATTTGCAATAAAAGCAACTCATGATTTCAATAAGAATAAAATGACAAAATTATCGATTAAATGCAAATATCATCGATTAAATACATTTTTTTGTATATTAAATTCAAATTTTCTTACATTTAACTTTGTTTAATTCGTTCATTAAAAGTAATTTCACTTTCTATAAAACTAGTAAGAAAAAATTATATTATTTAAACAATAATTTGCACATAACAATTTTGATTTTCCCTCGTTATGTTGTTGTTTTGTTGTTATAAAAAATGGGAAGGCCGAAAACCAGAAAGAGTAGGCAAAAATTATAAATTAAAACTCCATATGAAAGCATTTTTACCCACAATCTGCTTGATGTTCTTAACCATTTTTAGCTCGCAAGCGCAAACTGCTGCTCCAGCTGCTAATCCATTTCCATCTATTAGTACATTGACAACTTGGGCGAGCTTAAATTCTCAATCTCAATTTGATATTGCAATTCGTGCGGTTGGATTTAAATTTGAAGTAAAAGAACCGGGTGAAGGCTCAACAGCTTACACTTATATTCGCAAAGTAACTGTAAATGAAGTAAATTATACAGATAGAATTGTTTACAGAATTACTAGTAATAATTCAGCAAGTATTATTTCGTTAGTAACAGCTTCTACAGATTTAGTAAGCTTGTACACACCACAATTGTCGACTTTTAAGAACAACAATTGTAAAACTGAGATGTCTAAAGACAAAAACACTACTTGTACTTGTTACGAAAGTGCCAATTTTGCAATCGATCTTTGCGACGAGCGTGTAAAACTTACAATGGGTGACGGAAATAAATATTTTGTTTCTGTAGCTAAAAAATAATTTCTAAGATAAGTATTAGAAAAACTACGAGCTGTTTTCCAAATCTTTGTGAATCTTAAATGAGATTAAGTTTACAAAGATTTGGAACGCATTTCTTAGGTTTTATAAGTTTGGATTTTTTAATTCGTACCAAACTTCCAATTCTTCTTCATATTCAAAAGAATTTACGTACTGCAAACCAAGCTTTTCTAAAATTCTTCTCGAGTTTTCATTTCCCGCATCGGCGTAAGCGTAAATCGCATCTACTTTCATTACGTTAAAACCGTGATCTATAAAAGCTTTTCCAGCTTCGGTTGCGTATCCTTTTCCCCAATGTTTTTCGATAAAACGATATCCTATTTCATAAAAATCTTTATGATTGTTGATTTCATTGGTAATAAATTTTATTCCTGACCAGCCTATAAACTCATTCGTTTCTTTTAAGATCACGGCCAAACGACCAGTTCCGAAAGCTGCATATTGCTGTTGAATATTTTTTATCTGATCCAGACTTTCGCTAATGTGTTTTACTGGTTTATTTCCAACAAAAAGATGAACATTAGGATTAGAATCCAATTCAAACATTCCATCAACATCCGTGAGAAATAATTCCCTTAAAAGCAATCGTTCTGTTTCTATTGGCTCTTTCATCTAAAAAATAATTTAGTTTAAAATATAGCGTTTTACCACTTCAGCAACTCCATCATTATTATTTGATGCTACAATAACATCTGCTCTGTCACGTAATTCAGGCGTTACATTATCAACCCAAACTCCAAGTCCGGCGTATTCAATCATTGTTAAATCATTTCCTGCGTTTCCTACGGCAATAATTTCACTTTGATGGATGTTTAGCTTTTCAGCCAAAAGTTTTAAACTCGCTGCTTTATCAATTCCGTTTTGAGCTGCTTCCAGGAAAAAAGGTTTCGACATTGCAACACTTAAATGTGGCATTGCCAGTTTTAAATCTCCTTCAACTTCTTTAAGATAAGAAGGCTCTGCCAATAAAATACATTTTACTGCAGGTTTGGTAACCGCTGCTTTAAAATCAGATACTTTATTATGTGGTAATCCCGTGATTTCTTTTTCGATGTCGATGTACTCAGAATCTGTTTCGCTAACAATTTCACCATCAATATAGGTAATAATATGCGTTTTCATTTTTACACTATAATCGTACAAATCATGAATTTGTTCCGGCGTTAAACATTGTTCAAACAACACCAGATCATCTTTTACAGTACTAATTACAGCACCATTAAATGATATAATATAAGAGTCGTACAAATCAAGCTGCAATTCTTTAGCGTAAGCTGTCATGGCAGATGTTGGTCTGCCTGAAGCCAAAACTAAATGAACGCCTTTTGCCTGCGCTTCAAGAAGTACTTTTTTATTTAGGTCCGAAATTTTATGATCGTCTGTCAACAAGGTATCATCCATGTCGAGCACTAGCATTTTATATTGCATTATTTCTTAGTTTTCAGTTATTAGTCACAGTATACAGTCTCAGTTTTCAGTGCTCACTGAGACTGAAAACTGAGACTATTTACTTATCTAAAGACTCATTCTGAATTCCTCGATAACCGGATTTGCTTTTGCAAAATCGGTTTCCTGAATAAATACCTCAACGGCTAAATCAGATTGTCCAAAACCACCTAAACGAGCGGACTGAATATTATCTTTTTTTGTTGTTTCTACTCCTGCTTCTTCTAATCTTTCTTGTAAAGCAAGTGCTAGAACTTCGCTTCCTGAATATACTTTCATTAATCCCATAACATTCTATTTTTATTATTTTTTATTTCTACTGTAATATTATTTTTAGCTGATTCTGAAAATCACTGTTTTCATTCATACCAATATGTTCCTGATCTTTTAGCGGATAAAAATGCCCGTTACTTTTTAAAAGCTGACTTAAACGAACTGAATTTTCATAAGGAATCAATTGATCCTTCATTCCATGAAAAATGTAAACTGGAACTTTAATTTTTGGCAGATATTCATACGTTTCCAAACTAAACTTTTTTAAGAAATCCGGAAAAAACGGCACTCTTTTACTAGATAATTCTGTAAAACTAAAATAAGGCGATTGCAGTATCAAAGCTTTAGGATGATTCTCATAAGCTAAAATAGTTGCAAGTCCGGAACCAATTGAATAACCCGCAATAATAATTTTATTTTCCGGATATCGTTTCGTTAGTGTTTTATAAACAACAGAAACATCTTTATTCAATTGTTCTTCGTTCTCAATTTCACCTTCACTTTTACCAAAACTTCTATAATCTAAAATAAAAATATCATATCCTAAACGCGTATAAATTTTCGCGATCTTTCCCCAAGTTTCTAATGTTCCGGCATTTCCATGAAGATAAAAAACTAACCCTTTAGAATTTTCAGCTTTAAATAATAATCCGTTTAATTTTATACCATCAAAAGACGTGATATTTATTTCTTCAAATTTCTGCTGATAATCAAATTGATAATCTTTTGAAAGTTGAGCACTTTGGAAAACCATTCCAACCTGATTGAAATAAACGTAGGAAACAATGACTACATAAATAACAACAAAAAATGCCAGAAGCACAATTGTTAAAAATTTAAGTGTTTTCAGCATCTCCATAGATTATTTTTTAGTTTTCAGTCTCAGTTTCAGTTTTCAATATTAGACTGAAAACTGAAACTGAAAACTGCGACTTTCTTACTCTTCTTCCTGAATATCATCTTCTTCCTCATCAAGCTCCTCTTCACCTTCTTCATCCATATCAAATAAATAAGGCTCCAACATCATTTTATCGGCCAGAATTTCGATACGTTCTGTCAATGTTTCAGCAAAAATAAGACGCTGCGTTTTGGTAATACTGTTAGAAATACGCATGATTTTAGTTTCGTGACGTAATTTCAGCATTGGATCAGCATCATCGATAATAAACATTTTCAGGCGGTTTACATTATAACCTGCGGTTGTAAACATATCGCTTAATTTATTGGGTGTACCAATTAAAACATCTATTCCTGTCGAAATATAGTTTTTATCATAATCTGTATCACCTTTGTCATGTACACCATAAACTTCAAGATTAGAATATTTCCCGTACTTCTCAAAAAGTGCTTCCATTTCTAATACTTTGGCTTTGTCTTCAACAAAAATCAAAGCACGTGGTGATTCTTCGTTATGACCTGACAATTGCTGAATAACATTCAAAACAATAGTTGTCGATTTTCCGCTTCCTGCCGGAGAAAGAATAATGCAATCTGCACCACTTTTTATAGTCGAAAAAGTTTCCTGCTGCAAAACATTTGCTTCTGTTAAACCATTTTCAACTAATGCGTCTTGTAATTTTTCGTTTATTTTTTTTAGTTTCATCTTCTAATTTTAGAATTTAGATTTTAGATTTCAGATTGAAAAATAAAATCATTATTTGCTTGCAAACATTTTTACATCGGTTTCAGAAATTTCGTTTCCTCCTAAAATGATCAATCTTTCGACTACATTTCGAAGTTCGCGGATATTCCCTGTCCAATCGTATTCCTGCAATAATTGTATGGCTTGCGCCGAAAATACTTTAACCACGTTTCCTTGTTCCGATGCAATTTTAGCAGCAAAATGTCTGATCAAAGCCGGAATATCGTCACGTCTTTCGTTCAATGGCGGAACTTTAATTAAAATCACAGCCAAACGATGGTATAAATCTTCACGGAAACGACCTTCAGCAATTTCGGTTTTTAAATCTTTATTGGTTGCAGCCACAACACGAACATCGACTTTTATATCTTTTTCGGCTCCTACTCTGGTAATCATACTTTCCTGTAAAGCACGCAAAACTTTGGCTTGCGCCGAAAGACTCATATCTCCAATTTCATCCAGGAAAATAGTCCCTTTGTCAGCCGCTTCAAATTTTCCTGCACGATCTTTTACTGCCGATGTAAAAGCACCTTTTACGTGACCAAACAATTCACTTTCGATCAATTCACTTGGTATTGCGGCACAGTTTACTTCTATTAAAGGAAAATTAGCACGTTCGCTTTTTTCATGTAATTGATGCGCTACTAATTCCTTTCCGGTTCCGTTTGGTCCCGTGATCAAAACTCTCGCTTCGGTTTGCGCTACTTTATCAATCATTAATTTAATATGACTGATGGCTTCGCTCTCCCCTATCATTTCGTAGTTTTTACTAACCTTTTTCTTTAAGATTTTATTCTCAACTACAAGTTGTTTTTTATCCAAAGCATTACGAACCGTATTCAATAAACGATTTAAATCCGGTGGTTTTGAGATATAATCAAAAGCTCCTAAACGCATGGTATGAATCGCGGTTTCCATATCGCCGTGGCCAGAAATCATCACCATTGGGATTTCAGGTTTAATTTTTTTAGCTTCTTCCAAAACCTCAACACCGTCCATTTTTGGCATTTTGATATCGCACAAAACCAAATCGTAATCGTTGTTTTTTATTTTCTCAAGACCCGCAACTCCATCTTCTGCTTCATCTACCTGATAGGTATCATTCTCTTCTGATAAAATCTTTACCAAAACTCTTCTGATCGATGCTTCGTCTTCTATAATTAGTATTTTACTCATTTTTTTTGAGGTTCTAAGGTTCTGAGTTGCTAAGGCTCTAAGGTTTTTATTTATAAAGCTAAGAAAACTTAGCTTCTTAGTATCTTAGAACCTTAGCAACTTTTAAAAGTTAATATTTAAGCCATCTATACAATTCTTTCCAGGTTGGTTTCTTGCCATACATTAAAATACCAATTCGGTAAATTTTGGCGGCGAACCAAACCACAAGGAAAAACGTAGCAAACAATAATGATACCGAAATTGCGATTTGCCACCACGGCACTCCAAACGGAAGTCGCATTAACATAACAATTGGCGAAGTTAACGGAATCATTGAAAACACGACGGCAATTGTTCCGTGGGGATCATTTACAACCGTAAAAAATCCGATATAAACACTTAAAATTAGTGGCATTAAAATAGGCAAAAGAAATTGCTGAGAATCGGTTTGATTGTCAACTGCTGCTCCAATTGCTGCATAAAATGAACTATATAAAAAATATCCTCCAATAAAATAAATGATAAAACCTATTATGATACTGGCAATAGGTAAATTCCATAATTCGCTAATATACATTTGAGCACTTCCTGACATTTCGTTTTGTGCTGACTGCATCAGTTCAGGTGAAATTTTTGCTGTTGGCCCAACATTTACGCCAAAAAAAGCCGAAGCTGCAAACATCAAACTCAACCCAATTATCGCCCAAATCATAAATTGTAATAATCCCGCAAGCGAAGTTCCGATGATTTTACCAATCATCAACTGGAATGGTTTTACCGATGAAATAATGATTTCTATAATTCGGTTTGTTTTTTCTTCGATTACACTGCGCATGACCATGTTTCCGTAAATGATAATGAACATCATAATCAAATAACCAAATGCTCCGCCAATCCCGATTTTAATTTCATTTAATCCTTTCAAACTTTCTTCTCCCGAAGCTTTTATCAAATGAATATTAACTGAAGATTGTGCCTTTTGAATGGCTAATGTATCGAGTTTTGCTGTTTCCAGATTTATCTTTGTAATTTTTTCCCCAATAACATCCTGTGTTTTTTCGATAAAAGAAATACTGGGACTATTGTTCGAAATAAATTCAATTTTACTTTCTAAATCTTTTAAATTATTTGTTTTTGGAATAATAATTAAACCATCAAAACTTTCATTCGTAATACTATCTTTAAGCGCTTTTGTATCTATTTCGGACAGATTTAGATATTTAAAGGCTGCTTGTTTTTTGTTCTGTTTTACAAAATCATTCGCAAACAAACCTGTTTCGTCATGAATAGCAATTTTTTTTGTTTCAGCTTTCATCGAACTCAAATAACCAATAAATCCTGCGATTGCAACAAACAACAACGGACTTAAAAAAGTCATGACAACAAAAGACTTATTGCGAACTTTTGCAATGAATTCTCTTTTAATAATTAATGAAATTATGCTCATTTTTTTATTTTAGATTTTAGATTGTTGACTTTAGATTTTAGACTTCAGGTTTTTCACTCTGAAATCTGAAATCTAAACTTTTTCAGTAACTGTCTGAATAAAAATATCGTTTACACTTGGTATTTTTTCTACAAAATGGGTTACTTGTCCGCGTTGTGTAAGGATATTTAATAACTCATTTGGAGTCGAATTTCCTATCTGGATATCCAATTTCAAATCATCATTCAGGGATTTAAAACTTGCCGGCGAAACCGTAAACTTTTGCGTGATATCGTACATCAAACCTTCAACATTACTGGTCAAAATTCCGACTTCAAAACTATTGGTTCTAAACTGACGTTTGACATCGCTTAGTTTTCCTTCGATTAATTTATTCGATTTATGAATTAAAGCAATATGATCGCAAAGCTCCTCAACGCTTTCCATACGGTGTGTCGAAAAAATAATGGTTGCACCTTGTTCTTTTAATGCCAAAATTTCATCCTTGATCACATTTGCATTTACGGGATCAAATCCGGAAAAAGGCTCATCAAAAATCAGCAATTTTGGTTTATGCAATACGCAAACTACAAACTGAATTTTTTGTGCCATTCCTTTAGAAAGTTCCTGGATTTTTTTATTCCACCAACCCTGAATTCCCAAACGATCAAACCAATATTCAAGCTGCGCTTTTGCTTCGGCTTTACTAAGTCCTTTCATTTGTGCCAGATACAAACATTGCTCACCTACTTTCATAGAAGTATACAACCCTCTTTCTTCAGGAAGATAACCAATAGTCTGCACATGTTTTGGCTGTAATTTTTCTCCATCTAAAATTATTTCGCCACTATCCGGCAAAGTAATTTGATTGATGATTCGTATAAGGGAAGTTTTGCCGGCTCCATTTGGACCTAATAGCCCATAAATACTACCTTTTGGTACATTTAATGAAACTTCGTTAAGCGCTACATAATCGCCGTATTGTTTTACGACTTTATGTACTTCGAGTAAGTTGCTCATGCTATATTTAAGATTTTCTGCTTTGGTTTGACCATTGTGGCATTAAGAATGTAAAAGTAAATAATTACTAACGAAATTTTGTATTATTAGCAAAAAAACCCATTCTATAATTTAGTATAGAATGGGTCTTAAATTTATTTACTTTTTTAGAAAAAGCTGAGTTTATGAAAACATATCTTTTACTTTCTCAAAAAATGATTTTTCTGATTTTTCAGGACTTGGAATAAAATGATCGTCGTTTAAAGCATTTTCAAAAAATTGTTTTTGCTCTTTATTCAACGTTTTTGGCGTCCAAACATTTACGTGAACTAGTAAATCACCACTTCCGTAACCGTTTATACTCGGAATACCTTTTCCTTTTAATCTCAGGATTTTTCCGGATTGAATTCCTTCTTCCAGTTTAATACGAACTTTTCCGTTGATAGCTTCAATATCTTTAGAAACTCCTAAGACTGCTTCCGGGAAACTGATATATAAATCGAAATGAACATTCTCACCTTCACGTTTCAGGAATTCGTGCTCCAGTTCTTCGATAGCTACAATTAAGTCTCCCGGAATACTATTTCCCGGAGCATCGTTTCCTTTATTAGAAACTTTCAATTGCATACCATCTACAACTCCAGCAGGAATTTTGATTGATACTGTTTCATCTTCCTGAACCATTCCCTGAGCATCTGCTTCAGAAGGTCTTTTATCTAAAATCTGACCAGAACCGCCACAAGTAGGACAAGTTGACGCAGATTGCATTCTTCCTAAAATAGTATTGGTTACACGCATTACCTGCCCCTGACCGTTACAAGTCGAACACGTTTTGTATGTTACTCCTTTAGCCTGAACTTTACGTTTTACTTTTACTTTTTTCTCAACACCATTTGCAATTTCTTCTAAAGTAAGTTTTACTTTAATTCGAAGATTGCTTCCTTTAGCACGACGAGGGCCACCGCCTCCGCCTCCACCGAAACCACCAAATCCTCCACCAAAAATATCACCAAACTGGCTGAAAATGTCATCCATATTCATACCACCGTGGCCACCGCCAAATCCGCCGGAACCATCAAATGCCTGGTGTCCGTATTGGTCGTATTTCGCTTTTTTGTTAGGATCGCTTAAAACTTCATACGCTTCTGCAGCTAATTTAAAGTTTTCTTCTGCCTCTTTGTCGCCTGGATTTTTATCCGGGTGATATTTCAATGCACTTTTTCGGTAAGCTTTTTTAATTTCGGCAGCATCAGCATTTTTTGAAATGCCTAGTATTTCGTAAAAATCTTTTTTCATAATTTAGGTTAAATTGCAAATCAAACAATTCCAAATTCCAATACGTTAAAAATTGACCTTCAGAATATTTGTCCGTATTTTTTAGTTTCCGATAACAACTTTAGGGAAACGAATAATTTTGTCTCCTAATTTGTACCCTTTTTCAATAACATCAACAATTTTCCCTTTTAATTTCTCAGACGGAGCCGGAATTTGGGTAATTGCCTCAGCAAAATCAGCATTAAAAGCATCACCTGCTCTTACTTCAACTTGCTCTAAACCTTTAGAAACCAAAGTACTTTTCAATTTTTCATGAATTAACTCCACTCCTTTTTTCAAATTCTCATCTTCAGATTTGTTGATCTCTACAGTTGCTCTGTCAAAATCATCCAAAACAGGAAGCATTGCTAACAAAACATCCTGATTTGCCGTTTTAAACAAATCGATACGTTCTTTTGAAGTTCTTTTTTTATAATTTTCAAATTCAGCAAATAATCTCAAGAATTTATCTTTTTCTTTTGCCAAGTCTTGAGCCAATTGCTCTTCAACACTTAATTCTTCAACAATTAATTGTTCACCGTTTGCATTGTTCTCTAACGTTGCATCATCTAATTCCTGATCGAACTCTGTATTTTCCGTAGTCATATCACTTTTATTTTTAAAAATATTCTTAAACTTCATTTTTTATTCTTTCTGTTGGATTGCAAAAGTACTGCCAAATCTTATAAAATGTCAAATTGTCACTTTATTGCAACTGAGCCATTTAAAAAACGAAAATTACCAATTAAAATTTAATACAATTTTAAGACTATTACGTTTTAGTTTATAGTAAATTTGAGTTCCAAAATTGGAAATTTAAATTATCACCAATCAAAATTGAATTTAAGGGTTAGCCTCGGCTTTATAAATAATTATTAATTCAACTTTACCTTATATTAAAAAAAGCTTCGCCTATTTCAGACGAAGCTTTTTTTTATGCTTTTTTGAGAAAGAAAAATTTACCGCAGAGAACACAAAGGTTTTTCTGCAGAGATCACTAAGATTTAAGTTGTGTTTACACAATCTAAGTCCGCAAAGCTTTGTGAACTTTGTGTTTTTACTAAACTTACAATTTAAAAACTTTGTGTTCTCTGTGGTAATTTTTTTTCCTTTTAACTTTTATAAAAAATAAAAGTTCGCAAAGCTTTGTATTGATTTAGCTTTGCGAACTTTATTATACTTAGATAATAATCTTTGCGCTCTTTACGGTAAAAAATAATTTAATTGCACGGGCGGAGGGATTCGAACCCCCATCAACGGTTTTGGAGACCGCTATTCTACCCTTGAACTACGCCCGTAACTTAAGGTCGGCAAATTAAAAGTTTTTTTTCTTCTCCGGCAACTATTTCAGGCAGAGATTTTAAAAGAAAATCCTTTAAATCCGTGCCATTTGAAGCAAAAACCTTTACTTCAAACAGTTAACCTCTATTTTTTTATTTCACGCAGATTTTAAAAAGATTTGAGCAGATTAATGCAGATTTATTTTATATGATCAAATTAAATCTGCTCGAATCTGCAACCCGAGCGACAGCGAACAGGCGAAGCAAATCTGCGTGAAACAAAAATCTAAATAATCCTTTTATCTCGATAGCTATCGAGTGGCTAAAAAACTTTGCTTTTAAAAATATTAAGCCAATAAAGCGTTTTTCAATCCTTCAAAATCTACAGAAATCTGCTCTCCTGAAACCAGATTCTTAAGCGAGTACAAATTCGAAGCAATTTCCTGATCGCCTGCAATTACTGCAAACGGAATCAAGCGCTTATCTGCATATTGAAACTGTTTCCCCACTTTTACATTATCAGGATACAATTCTACTTTTATATTTTCTTTTCTCAATTTCTGGATCGCCTGCGACGCGTATAAAGCTTCAGCATCTCCGTAATTGATAAACAATGCTTTTGATGTCGCTGCAACAGTTTCCGGGAACAATTGTAATTCTTCCAGAACCAAATAAATTCGGTCTAAACCAAAAGAAATTCCAACGCCGCTCATATTTTTTAAACCAAAAATACCCGTTAAGTCATCGTATCTTCCGCCACCGCCAATAGAACCCATCGAAACAGTTTTTGGAGCCGCAACTTCAAAAATTGCTCCCGTATAATAATTCAATCCACGGGCAAGAGTTACATCAAGATCTAAAGTTGCTGTCGCCAAACCTAAAGTTGCCACATTGTCACAAATAAATTTCAGTTCCTCTACTCCTTTCATTCCTTCCTCAGATTCAGCTAATAAATCTGAAAGCTGAGCAATTTTATCTGAAAATGATCCTGTAAAACTAAAAAGCGGCTGTACTTTAACCAAAGCTTTTTCATCAATACCTTTTTCGATCATTTCCTTTTTCACACCATCTTCACCAATTTTATCCAGTTTATCAAGAGCTACTGTAAAATCGATCAATTTATCAGATGCTCCAATAACTTCGGCAATCCCGGATAATATTTTACGGTTATTGATTTTAATTATAACACCTTCTAATCCTAAAGATGTAAAAACAGTATCATATAACTGAACCAATTCTACTTCCTGCCATAATGATTTTGAACCAACCACATCGGCATCACATTGATAAAATTCTCTGTAACGTCCTCTTTGCGGTCTGTCAGCTCTCCAAACCGGTTGAATTTGATATCTTTTAAAAGGAAATTCAATTTCGTTTTGGTGCTGTACCACATATCTCGCAAACGGAACCGTTAAGTCGTAACGCAAAGCTTTCTCCGAAATTTTTCCGGTAAATTTATTCAGTTCAATTCTCTGATTCAAATCTATTGTTTCGGCAGAATTAGTTTGCAATGCTTCAATAGATTCCGGTAATTCAATTTTATTTTTATTGAAGAAAAAATTACCTGAATTCAATATTTTAAAAATCAAACGATCTCCTTCTTCTCCGTATTTCCCCATTAAGGTATCTGAATTTTCAAACGAAGGAGTTTCGATTGGCTGAAAACCAAATTTCTCGAAATTATTTTTTATAGTCTGAATAATATATTGACGTTTTGACACCTCTGCAGGCGAAAAATCTCTTGTTCCTTGTGGGATGCTTGGTTTTGAAGCCATTTTTCTGATTTTAGATTTTTAGATTTTAGATTTTAGATTATTTTCTAATCTTACCTCATAAACTCTTTTACATTAATTATATTGGGATTATAGATTTACTATTAATCACAAATCGACTGCAAATATCTTATTTTTTAAAATAAATAATGCCAGTTCGAAAACAAACTTGTAACAAAAAACGTATTTTCGTGACAAATTGGTCATGATGCTAAAATTATTTAAAGAAAATATCCGAATTGCTTTTGGTTCTATCAAAACACAATTATTGCGTACTATTCTTACCGTATTAATTATCGCTATCGGGATTACCGCTTTGGTGGGAATCTTAACCGTTGTAACAGCACTGGAAAACACCATTTCGACCAATTTTGCTTCTATGGGAGCCAATACTTTCAACATTAACCAATACGAAAACAACCTTAAAAACCGAGGAAGTAATGAACGTGAAATTGTAAACCCAATTATTTCGTACCCTGAAGCCGTTGCTTTCAAAAACAAATACAAATATCCTTTTACCGAAACCTCATTATCATTTACAGCCACCAGAACGGCAGAAGTTAAATATTTAGACAAAAAAACCGATCCGGAAATTCAGATTTTAGGTGTCGACGAACATTTTATCTCTAACTCTGGTTTAGAAATAAGCCTGGGCCGAAGTTTCAACCAATTTGATATCGATAATAATACCTATTCCTGCGTTGTAGGATCTGATTTCGAAAAAGGATTATTAAAAGATGTAAATCCTCTAGACAAAATAATTTCGATTCGTGGCGCGCGTTTTAAAGTTATTGGCGTACTAAAAGAAAAAGGATCAACGTTTGGCAACAGTCAGGATTTACGTGTTTTAATTCCAATTCAGGTGGCACGTTCTTTATTTACTGCCCCAAATATCAATTATACAATGAGCGTAATGGTGGCTAAAAAAGAATTACTGGACGAAGCCATCGATAATGCAACAAGCACCATGCGACGCGTACGAAAATTAAGCCCAACGCGCGACAACAATTTCGGAATTGGCCGTAGCGATGATTTAATCAATCGTATTTTGGGCATCACAAAATATTTAGGCTGGGCATCCTGGATCATCAGCGTAATTACCATCTTAGGATCTTCAATCGCTTTAATGAATATCATGATCGTTTCGGTTACAGAGCGTACACGCGAAATAGGCGTACGTAAAGCTTTAGGAGCAAAAAGATCAACAGTTGCTTTTCAGTTTTTTATCGAAACTTTACTGATTGGACAAATCGGGGGCTTGATTGGTATTATAATCGGAATACTTTTAGGGTTTGCCATTGCAACTGCCATGAGTTTTGCATTCGTGATTCCGTGGGTAGCCATTTTTGCAGCATTTGCAACCAGTTTTACCGTTGCGATTGTTTCGGGTTTATATCCTGCTATAAAAGCCTCAAAACTAGATCCTATCGAAGCTTTGCGTTACGAATAATTTTTTAGTTTTCAGACGCAGTTTTCAGTTTTCGGTTTCTTAAATATTTGAAGCAGAAATCAATCATTCAAAAGACCATTTGTCCCGCTTTTCATTTCAATCTTTTATTTTTTTAAAGAAAAAAAATAAAAGGATTTCCACTGCAATCGGGGCTAGATTAGAAGTTTCATTTTTTTAAGATCTTTTGCAAATGAGGTTTACAAAGTTTCATCATTGCGTTTTTTATCAAAATGTGCTTTAATATTTTTGGCTATCATTGGGAAATCACTTTTAAAACACAATCCTAATCTAAAACTATCAGATGGCGCGGTAGGCCTATACTGATTTTCTTCGTGAAGTCTATATACTATTTCCGGGATCGTATTTTCAAATTGCAACGCTATAACATGATTATTTCCTCTTGAAATACTACCTTCAGGAACCCATCCGTTCCATAAAGAATGAATAAGTTTACATTTTTGAAAAACATATTCTTCAGGATTATTTTTATTAAAAACACAATCAAAAATTTCAAATAACGGTAAAGCATCAGGGGCGCGAAATGTAGCCAGTAGCATTTCATTTTCAGCTTTATCCCAATTTATAAAATCGTAATAAAAATTACTTTTTAATCGGTTTTCAAAACGTTTTTCAACAAGTTCTTTAACACATTTAATTGCTGTGGTCGAAAAATAAGCATCAATTTCAATATAACTTCGTTCTGTATTAATGTGATCTTCCATCTTAGGATTTAACTATATAAAACATTTACAAAGTTTTCGAAACCTTACCAAAAATCATTCGGTCATTATCATAAATATCTTTTCGCAATTCGATGTTTTCAAAATTCATTTTTTCTAATAAATCTTTCATTTCACAACCAAGATACTGATTGATTTCAAAATACAATTGCCCGTTTTCTAACAGATTATTTTGTGCCAATGCGGCTATTTTTCGATAAAAAACCAAAGCATCATTATCCTCGACAAAAAGCGCCAAATGCGGTTCATAATCCAGAACATTCTTCTTGATTTCTTCTTTTTCTAAATTACGTACATACGGCGGATTCGACACTATAATATCAAAATTACATTTCAATTCTTCTGCATTTAAAACATCCTGAAGAATAAAAGTAACATCTGTTTTATTGTTTGCAGCATTTCGCTTCGCTGTTTCTATCGCTTTTTTCGAAATATCCATAGCATAAACCCGAGCGTTCGGAATATTTTTTGCCAATGAAATGGCAATACAACCACTCCCGGTTCCTATATCAAGAATTTTAATTGTTTTAGCTTTATCAACTTTAGAATTCTCATTGATAATCCACTCAACTAATTCTTCTGTTTCAGGTCTCGGGATCAAAACATTTTCATTGACTTCGAAATCTAATCCGTAAAAATTAGTTTTCCCTAACAAATACTGAATCGGGACTTCCTTTTTTAATTGCGCTAATAATGAATCCCAGACAACAAAATCACTTTCAGAAAAAGTAAGTTCGTGATTCAATGCCAGATCTATTTGTCGCAATTTATGTTTGTCTTCCAGAATTAAATAAAAAAAACTCTCCGCTTCATAAGCGTCATAAAAAGGTGATAATTCTTTTATAAATTGAGTACGATACTGTTTGATTCTCATTTTGAGTTATATATTTTTAATGCCTCAATTTTTAAGCAAATATTTTAATCTATTTTTTCAACAATCAATTTAGTTTACGATTCTAGCAATCAAACTGAATTGCTAACTCCGAAACTTTTTTTACCGGTTCCTCATTTTCTGCCTTCGAAGAAAGAAATAACATTACGCGTGTTTCCTCATAATCTCTGTTAGCACCAAAAATAAAATCCAGTTTACCATCATTATCAATATCTCCGGCAAAAAGCAATTCAACAAAAGTATCATTGAAAGTCTCTACTTGCAAAAGCAATTTTTCAGGGCCGTTATTTGTTTTCAAAAACAACTTATAGTTTTCTACTTTTTTATAAATTTCCTCTTTATTATCATCTAAAATTCTTTTTTCAGTCGAAATCACTTTTCCTTCAGCTCTAAAAACATAATCAGCATTTTCGAATTTCAAAGTTACTTTTTCGCCTGGCCAAATTTTATTTTTAGTCAATTTCAAAGACTTTATTTTTCCCAACTTCAATTTCGGATAATCCATAAACAAAATCGATTTATTTTTAGAAACAATTGATCTGATAGAATCTCCAACACATTCATCATATCCTTTTTCGATCGTAAAATCAGTTTTTCCTAAATAATAAGATCCATTTTGCTCGAATAAATCAATCCAGTCTTTATTCAAGGAATTAGCTGGGTTCTGCCTCTGATCATCTCTGTAACCATCTGGCAACAAAATTTCAAAATCGTTTTTAACATCTTCCTCTACAACAACTTCGTCATTTACAGCAGAGTCTTTAACAACCTGATTCTTAACAGGAGTTTGGGCTCCTTGAATTTTTATTACTTTATCGTCTTTGCAGGAAAACAAAATCGAGAACAACAAAAACGGAAGTATTATTTTTTTCATAGTACGCTTATAGGTTTTTCAACATCCACACTGGGCAAGAACTATGCCCCGAATTTCCTACGGAGACATTTAAATATTCGAAAACTGATTTTTTTATACTCTTCACGATTATATTCAATAAAAATCTCATCATATAATTCTACCTATTATATTGATGTACGATACTTATAAAAGTAAAATAGTTTTTTGATAGTTGCATAACTATAATGAGAACTATAACCTCTAAACAAAAATAACTACTTTTGTACTGTGAATATACATGAAAAATACATAAAACGTTGCATTAAATTAGCAAAAAATGGCTTTGGAACAACATATCCAAATCCTATGGTGGGAAGCGTAATTGTCTATGAAAACCAAATCATTGGAGAAGGATGGCATAAAAAAGCAGGTGAACCACATGCCGAAGTAAATGCCATTCGATCTGTAAAAGACAAATCATTATTAAAAAAAGCTACTATTTACGTAAGCCTCGAACCTTGCAGTCATTTTGGCAAAACACCTCCGTGCTGCGATTTGATCATAGAACATCAAATCCCTAATGTAGTTGTTGGAACCGTTGACCCTAACGAAAAAGTAGCAGGAAACGGCATCAAAAAATTAATTGCCGCCGGAGCCAATGTAACCGTTGGGATATTAGAAAACGAATGCAACGAACTAAACAAACGCTTTTTTACTTTTCATCAGGAAAAAAGACCTTATATAATATTGAAATGGGCCGAAAGCCAGGATGGTTTTCTATCTCCCGAAAAAGAAATTGATCAGGATCGAAAACCCGTTTGGATTACCAATACATATTCAAGACAATTGGTTCATAAATGGCGCAGCGAAGAACAAGCTATTTTAGTAGGAACACAAACCGTCATCGATGACAATCCGAAATTAAACACCAGAGACTGGGCAGGAAATAATCCGGTAAGAGTTGTTCTGGATCAAAATAATCGCATTGCAAAAGACAGTTTTGTTTTTGACAACAGCGTAAAAACAATTGTATTTACAAAATCTGAAACCAACCTTTCAGCAGAAAACACTAACTTTGAAGTAATCGATTTTAATCAAAATATAATTCCGCAGATTTTAGCCGTTTTGTATCAAAATCAAATTCAGTCTATCATTATTGAAGGCGGATTACAAACTTTACAATCTTTTATAGATCAAAACATTTGGAATGAAGCCCGAATTTTTATCGGCAACACTTCTTTTGGAAAAGGAACTAAAGCACCACTTATTCAAAAGAAAAACCCAATTAAAACCTACATTCAGAACGACGAACTACTAAACATTAGAAATCATGATTGATACTATAATTTTTGATTTTGGAGATATTTTTATCAATTTAGATAAACAAGCGACCATTTCAGGATTGCAGCAATTGGGCATGACAGAATGGAATGAAGAATTGGATCGTTTGAATCTTTTATTCGAAACCGGAGATATATCGCATGATGATTTTGTGGCAGGTTTTCAAAAAGAATTACCAAATGCTTCGATAGAAGAAATTCTAAAAGCCTGGAATGCAGTTCTGGCAGATTTCCCTTTGTATCGATTAGAGTTTTTACAAATGCTTTCAAAAAAATACCGTTTGTTTTTATTGAGCAATACAGATTCTATTCATATTGCCACTTTCGAAAACAAAAGCGGCATTTCATTTTATAGCGATTTCTACCAATGTTTCGAAAAAGTTTATTTCTCTTTTGAAATCGGAAAACGAAAACCAAATCCCGAAGCTTATCTGTATATTATTAACAAACACGAACTATCACCAAAACGTACTTTGTTTGTAGATGATAAAAAAGAAAACACAGATGCAGCAGCAGCTTTAGGTCTGCATGTTTGGAATTTACAGGTTGGCAAGGAAGATGTCGTTGATTTATTTGATAAAAAAATATTGTAGCTCATATTTTGCCACAGATTAAAAGATTAAAATGTTTTTTTTATACAGATTCTACAGATTTGAGCAGATTTAAATTTGATTATAATCTGCGTAGATCAGCTTAAATCTTTTTAAATCTGCGTGAAAAACTCGCCACAGTTAAGAAAGAAATCATTTTAATCTTTTAATCTGTGGCGAAAAATAATTAAACATAATTTAGAAATTTACTTTTGGAATATAACGACACCTATAAAACCATAGCTTTTAAATCTGAAGAAATTCTTTTTAAGGAAAAAGGCAGCAAATTCTTTGGTTATGCTTTTCCTATAGAACATGAAGATGAAGTAAAACCCATTATCGAAACTTTAAAAAAACAGCATCCGCACGCCGTACATTATTGTTATGCATACCAATTAGGCACAGCGCCAAAAATTTCGTATCGTGCCAATGATGATGGCGAACCAAGCAATACTGCCGGAGCACCAATTTACGGACAAATACAATCTTTTGGACTAACGAACGTTCTTGTAGTGGTTGTTCGCATTTTTGGCGGAATAAAATTAGGTGTCGGCGGATTAATTGCCGCTTATAAAACGACAGCACAAATGACCCTTGAAGTTTGTGAGATTATCGAAAAAACGATTGATGTTCATTTTTTAATCTCTTTTGATTATAAAAACATGAACAAAGTAATGCGGGTTATCAAAGAAAAAAAGTTGGAAATTACGTCTCAGGAAATGGAAATTGATGAAGTTTCAGGTTTACCTATTGGCAAAATTAAGACAAAAACACGCAAAAAAAATGCCGAATCAGTATTCGACATTTTTGATTTAATGTTTGAAATCGATATTAAAATTATATAAATTGATATAAAAAGCTATCTCATTTTAACAATTATACAAGTGTTTTAAACAATTCTAAAATATAATCTGGAGGGGCAGTTGGACGACCCGATTTTAACGATATAAATACTAAAATAAACACAGCAGTTGTTAATAACTCATTCGCTTCATTATAAATCTCGCAGTCAAATTCAATCTTAACTGAGGATTGACTTTTGAAAGTCGTATGAATTGTAAGAAGCTCATCATAGCGTGCTGATTTTTTATAATTTATTTGCATCGAAACTATAGGCAAACCAATTCCGCTTTCTTCCATATTTTTATATGAAATCCCTTTGTTTCTAAGCCATTCCACGCGTCCTATCTCAAAATAAGGGACATAATTTCCGTGATAAACGACTCCCATTTGATCTGTTTCTGAGTAACGAACACGCACCTGCGTTTGATGATTTTTCATTAGTTATATATTAAAAAAATTTAAATTCCAAAAGTTCTCTTACAACTTTTTTTTATAAAATTAGAGGGCAAAATATTTTTTTTTACAGAAATTTGTTCACATATTTGTTATCCCGAAATACGGAATAAAATTGCTCCTTTTTTATTAGGAGAATCTTTATCAATAATAAAAAATTTATCTGAATCT
>NZ_JAJJMM010000002.1 GCF_020905295.1 Flavobacterium piscisymbiosum
GGAGATCGCTGGTCTTATCCTAAACAAGGATCTGCAGCTACTTATGTTTGGCAGCCGTTTGTAATTTCGGGAACATCAGTTTCAATGCCAAAGTATCAGGAAGCATGGCAAATTAATCTTTCAACTGGAATAGCTTCTGCTTTAGAAAATAAAGGAATAGTACTAAAAAACACTGACAAACAAATTCAATACAAAGGAAATTGGAAACACACCGACTCTGAAAGTAAATCAGATGAAAAAGAAGCTTCTTTTTCGATCAAATTTAACGGACGACAGACTACATTGTATAGCTTTTCAGGGCCTGAAAATGGTTATGCAAAAGTAGTTTTAGCAGATGAAAATGGACGTAACATACTAACAAATACGATCGATATGTACAGTAAATTTTCAATTGAAGGACCGGTATTTCGATCTCCGATTTTAAAAAAAGGAAATTACATTTTAACCGTTTATAATACAGAAGAAAGACCCAATTGGTCCGATAAAAAGAAAACAAATTATGGAAGTACAGGGAATTATATTTCTGTAAGTCAAATAAGTATTGAGGGAGGTTCAAAGTGACAAAGCAACAAAGGTTCAAAGATTGGATTGTAGAGACGCACAGCAGTGCGTCTTCTGGTAATGAATAAATAATCTCGCAAAGGCGCAGAGTCGCAAAGTTTTTAATAACGGTGAGAATAAAATCACAAAATGATTTAATGTATTTCAAATAAAAAACTTTGTCACTTAGCATTTTGCAAAGCTCAAAATAAAAAAGCTTTGCGACTCTGCGCCTTTGCGAGATTAATTAACCCAATAAGAAAAAAAACTTTATGCCTTAGCGGCAAAAAAAACAGCGTAAATCCGTAAAAATCCGTTCCATCTGTGGGCCATTTTAAAATAATTCAAAATGAAGAAAATAGCAGTATTAATTTTTACTATTTCCACTTTAGCTTCCTACAGTCAAAGTAAATTAGGCTATTATGTTTATAGTGATAAAAGTAACAATGCCATTTATTCCGGAGTTCCCTGGCTGGATCAAAACGGAAATATAGTAAGTGCACATGGAGCAAATATTATAAAAGAGAAAGATACATTTTATCTTTTTGGAGAAGCACACACAGATACCAGCAACGCTTTTGTTGGATTTAATTGTTATTCCTCGAAAGACCTTTATAACTGGAAATTTGAAAGTGTTGCACTTCCTGTACAAAGATCCGGTAAATTGGGTCCTAACAGAGTTGGAGAAAGGGTTAAAGTAATGAAAAGCCCCAAAACAGGAGAATACGTTATGTACATGCACGCCGATACTCTGACTTATAAAGATCAGTTCGTAGGGTATGCGGTTTCAAAAAAGATAAAAGGACCTTACGAGTTCAAAGGTCCACTTTTATTTCAGGGGAAACCCATAAAAAAATGGGATATGGGTACGTTTCAGGACGATGATGGATCGGGTTATGTTTTGGTTCATGGTGGCGAAATTTATAAATTAAGTGATGATTATAAATCGGTTACAGAAAAGGTAAACGAAAATATTACAACAGGTTTTGAATCACCTACAATGCTTAAAAAAGATGGTTTGTATTATTTTATAGGTTCACATCTTACAAGCTGGGAGAAAAACGATAACTATTATTATACCTCAAATTCACTAAAAGGCCCTTGGACATCAAGAGGATTAATCGCACCGGAGGGAACATTAACATGGAACTCACAATCGACCTTTGTTTTACCAATTCAGGGAACAAAAGAAACCAATTATATGTTTATG